>RZYE01000016.1 GCA_009930425.1 Actinomycetota bacterium
CCACCGGTTGCGGCCGGACCTCGTGCTGTTCACCTACCTCCACCTCGCGGCGAACCGCGAGTGCACCGATGCCCTCCTCGCCGCCGGGACCACCGGGATCGCGTACGAGACGGTGCGCAGCGAGGACGGCCAGCTCCCCCTGCTGCACCCGATGTCCGAGGTGGCCGGGTGCCTCGCCCCCCAGGTGGGCGCGCACGCCCTGATGAGGCCGCAGGGTGGCCGCGGGGTGCTCATGGGCGGGATCGGCGGCGTGGCGAGCGCCCGGGTGCTGGTACTGGGCGGAGGGGTCGCCGGTCAGAACGCCGCGAACATCGCACTGGGGATGGGGGCCGACGTCACCGTCCTCGACACCAACCTCGAGAAGCTCCGGATGGTGGGCTGGCGGTGGCAGGGACGGATCAAGCAGCTCACGTCCTCGGCTCTCGCGATCCGCCAGCAGGTGGCGGAGGCGGACATGGTGATCGGCTCCGTGCTGATCCCCGGCGCCCGCGCTCCCCGCCTCGTGACCAACGAGATGGTGGCGGGGATGAAGGAGGGTTCCGTGCTCGTGGACATCGCCATCGACCAGGGCGGCTGCTTCGAGGACTCCCAGCCCACCACCCATTCGGATCCCACCTTCCAGGTCCACGGCTCCACGTTCTACTGCGTGGCCAACATGCCGGGCGCCGTGCCCAACACCTCCACCTACGCGCTGACCAACTCGACTCTCCCCTACGCGGTGCGGCTCGCCAGCATGGGGTGGCGCGAGGCCATGCGGGCCGATCCCGGCCTCGCGCTCGGGCTGAACACCTACGCGGGCGAGGTCGTGTTCCCCGCCGTCGCCGAGGCCTTCGGGCTGGAGGCGGCGGACCTGGAGGCTGCCCTCTCCTGAGGACGCCCTCGGCCCACCGTCACGCGAAGCGGACCACCCGCTCGAACGGCAGGCGCGGGTCGCGCGGACGGGTGGCGGCGTCGTCGGCGTGACCGAGGGCGACGACGGCGATCAGGTCCTCGTCGCCGTCGCCGAGGAAGCGGGGCGGGATCCGGGTGGAGGAGTAGCCCGTCATGGGCACGATGTCGAGGCCGTGGGCGCGTGCCGCGATGATGAGGTAGGCGAGCTGCAGGGTGGCGTTCATGCGGGCGAGGTGCCCGCGCTGCTCGTGGTCGGGGAACTTGTCGCGGGCGGCCGGGTCGTGGGGCCACGTGATGGCGAAGGTCTCGTGGAAGTCCCGGTCCGCGGAGACGATGGCGACCAGTGGGGCGGTTGCCACCAACTCCTTGTTCACGGGTGACATGAGGTCCAGGAGGTCGGCGCGCGCCCGCGGGGACTGCACCACGGTGAGCCGCAGGGGAAGCGAGTTCATCATCGTGGGGCCGTACTTGGCGGTCTCGAAGATCTCCCGCACGATCGCCGGGTCCACCGGCTCGTCCGTCCAGGCCACGGGGGTGCGCGCCTCGCGGAGGATGAGGTCGAGCGCCTCATCGGACAGGACCGGGCGGGGTGGGGAGGCCACGTCCGTCAGGCCAGGAGGTCGCGGTACTGGGGGTGGCGCCGGATGAACGCGGCCACGTACGGGCAGACGGGATCCACCTTCAGCCCGTCGGCGCGGGTCTGGCGCAGCGCGTGGCCGATGAGCTTCCCGGCGAGCCCCTTCCCGCTGTGCGCCGGGTCCACCTCGGTGTGGACGAAGGCACGGAACTCGTCGTCGTCGAAGTGTTCCGCGATGCCCACCAGTTCACCGTCCAGGCGGATCTCGAAGCGGGATGCGGCACCGTTGCGGGTGATCTCGATCGCGTCCGCAGGCGTCTCCATGGCCCCAACCTACCGGGCGATCCGGCGGGCCGCCCCGCGTGGGCGCACTAGGGTGAGGGTCGTGGAACTCTCCGGCATCGAACCGATCCGCCGCATGGCGGACGGAACCATCAAGCAGGTCAATCCCATGTCCGGGACCCAGGTCTGGACCGTGCCCGGCCGCGGGAACCGGCCGATCGGGAGTGCGGCCGGCTCCTCCGCGCCGATCAGGGCGGCCCGGCAGGGCCGGTACTGCGCTTTCTGCTCCGGCCGGTACTGGGAGACACCGCCGGAGAAGTCGCGGATCATCCGGACGTCGGAGGGCTGGCGGCAACTGGACGCCCTCCCCGCCCGCGAGCTGACCGCCACCACCGCGGAGTTCCGCCGGATCCCCAACCTCTTCGAGATCCTCTCCCTCGACTACTGGGAGGAGAACCACGGCTACGAGATGCCTCCGGAGGCCCGGTCCCGGATGGAGGCCTACCTCGCGGACCGGGACGGGAACGCCCACGTGATGGGGGTGGCCCGCGGCAAGGCACTGGCCTCCGGGATCCCCGAGCGCACCTGGGACCAGATGACCGGCGAGCAACGGCTGGAGTGGGCGGACAACTTCTTCGCCGGCGGCCATGACGTGATCGTGGCCCGCCGCCACTTCGCGGACGGCGCCACCTGCGAGGACCACCTCGCCTCCTCCGGCACCCTCACGCCGGAGGAGCACTTCCGGTACACCGCCTACACCATCGCCACGATGCGGGACCTGTACGACTTCTCCCCCGAGGTCCGGTACGTGGCCACGTTCCAGAACTGGCTGCGTCCCGCGGGCGCCTCCTTCGACCACCTGCACAAGCAGCTCGTCGCGATCGACGAACGCGGCGTCCAGGCCGAACGGGAGTACGAGCGCGCCAAGTCCAACCCCAACATCTACAACGAGATGGCCGTGGACTACGCCGCCGAGCACGAACTCCTGCTCGCCGAGAACGCGCACGCAGTGGCCTTCGCCGGGTTCGGCCACCGGTACCCCACGCTCGAGGTCTACTCCAAGTCCACCGCCCGCATGCCGTGGGAGCACACGCCCGACCAGATTCGGGCGGTCTCGGACCTCCTCCACGCCTGCCACGCCGCGACCGGCGCCACCGTGGCCACCAACGAGGAGTGGTACCACCAGCCCCCCGACCTCGACGTCCCCATGCCCTGGCGCATCATGGTGAAGTGGCGGGTATCCACCCTCGCCGGCTTCGAGGGCGGGACCAAGATCAACGTGAACACGATCTCGCCCTTCACGCTCCGCGAGCGCGTGCTGCCCCGGCTCATCGAGCTGCGCTCCCAGGGCCTCATCGCGCCCATGCGGCTCGGGGCGGAGTGCCAACCGGCGAGGGGCTGCCTGCGTTACGCGGAGTAGAGGCGTCGCCAGCCGCCCCCGCCCCTCACACCCCGAGGAACTCGGCCACGGCCGGCGACGACGGCGCGCCCCACACCTCGTTCGGCTCGCCGAGCTGGACGAGCCTGCCGGCGATCATGACCCCCACCCGGTCCGCGACGGTGCGGGCCTCGTGGTGGTCGTGGGTGACGTAGAGCGAGGTCACGTGCGCCCGCCGCAGGATCTCGGCCACCTCGACAGCGAGCCGTTCACGAAGGTTCCGGTCCAGCGCGGAGAGCGGCTCGTCCAGCATGAGCAGCCGGGGCCGCGGCGCCAGGGACCGCGCGAGGGCCACCCGCTGCCGTTCCCCGCCGGAGAGGGTGGCGACGGAACGCCGCTCGTACCCGTCCAGCCCCACCAACTCGAGCAGCTCCGTCACGCGGTCACGCTGTTCCTCCCGCGGCACCCCGGCCAACCCGTAGGCCACGTTCCCAGCGACGTTCCGGTGCACGAACAGCTGCCCGTCCTGGAACATGAGACCGAACCCGCGCCGGTGGACCGGCACGTCCAGCACGCTCTGCCCGTCCCACAGCACGTCCCCGGCCACCACCGGTTCCAGCCCCGCCACCGCGCGCAGCAGGGAGGACTTCCCGCACCCGCTCGGCCCGAGCAGCGCCACCACCTCGCCGCGCGCCACGTCGAGGCTCACGGCGTCGACGGCGGCCACCACCCCGCCACCCTCCGCCGGGTAGGTCACCGTGACGTCTCGCACCTGAAGGCTCACCACTCCCCCGTCCTGTCCATCCGCAACCGCTCCGCCAGCGACATGACGAGTGCCGTCAGCACGGCGAGGATCACGCACGCGGCCAGCGCCATGCCGAAGTTCTCCGCGCCTGGCCGGCCGATCAGCCGGAAGATGACCACCGGCAGGGTGGGGCGGTCGGGGCGGGCGAGGAACGCCGTCGCGCCGAACTCCCCGAGCGAGATCGCGAACGCGAACCCGACGGCGAGGCCGAGCGCCCGCACCAGGTGCGGGCCGTCGATGGTGGCGAACACCCGCCAGGGGCTCGCGCCGAGGGTGGCGGCGGCCTCGCGCTGGCGCGGGTCGATGGCGCGGAGCACCGGCATCACGGTGCGGACCACGAGCGGCAGGGCCACGATCGCCTGTGCGATGGGGATGAGCACCAGCGAGGAGCGCAGGTCGAGCGGGGGACGGTTCAGCGTGATGAGGAACCCGAATCCCACGGTCACGGCGGAGACCCCGAGCGGCAGCATGAACACGGCGTCGAGGCCCGCGATGGCGCGCCGCGCCGCCCCGCTGCGCGGCCGCCGGGACACCACCACGGCCACGAGGACCCCGAGGACCACGGCGATGACGGTGGCGTCCACCGCGATGCGCAGGGAGTTGGCGAGCGCCTCCCACACTGTGACCGTCAGCGCGTTGGGACCGCCCGTCGTCGCCAGGTTGCGGTAGTTGTCCAGCGACCAGCCGGCGCTGGTCCGGAAGGACCGCACCGCGAGGTTGGCGAGGGGGGCCGCCAGCAGCACGGCCACGACGACGGCGGTCACGGCGAGCGGCAGCGCGTCGCGCCGCACCGCGAGCGGGCTGGTGTACGCCGAGCGGAGCTGCAACGCCCGCTCCCGGGCGGCCCGGGCCCGGCCGGCCACCAGCAGGGACGCGGCCACCACCACGAGCTGGGCGATCGAGAGCACGGCGGCGGCGCGCAGGTCCAGGAACTGGGTGGTCTGCACCCAGATCTCGGTCTCGATGGTGCCGAACCGCTGCCCCCCGAGGATCAGCACCACGCCGAAGGCGGTGGCGCAGAACAGGAACACCACGGAGGCGGCGGACGCGATCGCCGGGGTCAGGGCGGGCAGGGTAACGGTGAGGAAGGCGCGCGCCGGCGAGGCGCCGAGGGTGGCGGCGGCCTCCGTGGCGCGCGGGTCCAGCCGGGACCACATGCCGCCCACGGTGCGCACCACCACGGAGTAGTTGAAGAAGACGAGGGCCAGCACGATCGCCGTGAGCGTGCCGTCGAGGCCGAGGAACCCGAGGGGCCCGCCCTCGGCGAGCAGGGACCGGAACGCCACGCCCACCACCACGGTCGGGAGGACGAAGGGGACGGTCACGAGTGCCCGGACCACCCGCTGCCCACGGAACCGCAGCCGGTAGAGGACGTAGGCGCCGGGCACGCCGAGGACCACCGCGGCCGCCGTCCCGAGCGTCGCCTGGAGGAGGGTGAGCCAGATGATCCGCAGGGTGCGGGGGCGGGCGAACACCTCGGCGAAGCCGGAGAGGTCCAGTGTCCCGTCGGTGACGAAGCCGCGCGCGATCAGCGTTCCCACCGGCCACGCGAAGAACACCGCGAGGAAGGCGAGCGGGACCAGCGCCGCCACGGCCAGCCCGAGCGCTCCCGCGTGCGGGGGCCTCCCCGGCCGCCGCGCCGTCCGGGCGGGCGCGGCCGGGGGCCGGACCAGCGTCGTCGTCACTGCTCCTCGAGGAGCCCCGCCCACTCCTCGAGCCACGTGGCACGGTTCGCGGAGATGGCGGAGGGGTCGAGGCTGAGCGGGTCGGCGGCGAGGGGGGCGTGGGCCGCCCACTCCGCCGGCAGGTCCACGTCCGTGACCGGGTACATGTACATGGAGCCGGGAATGTCCGCCTGCACCGAGTCGGAGAGCAGGAAGTCGATGAGGGCGCGGGCGCCATCCGGATTCTCGGCCCCGGCGATCACGCCGGCATACTCCACCACCCGGAAGCAGGTGGCCTCGACGTTGGCCGTGCGCGCCACGCCGTCATCCCCCACCTCCGCGGCGGGCGAGGAGGAGTAGGACAGCACGACCGGCCGCGGGCCGGCACCCTCGGAACCGGAGAAGTCCACGTAGTACGCGTCCGACCAGCCCTCCGCGACCTTGGCGCCGTTCGCGAGCAGGCCGCGCCAGTAGTCCTGCCACCCGTCCTCGCCGAAGTGGGCGACGGTCGCGAGCAGGAACGTGAGCCCCGGGGAGGACGTGGCCGGGTTGGTCACCACGGTGAGGCCGGCGTACTCGGGTGCGAGCAGGTCATCGAAGCCCCCGGGCACGTCCAGATCCCGGCCCGCGAACCACTCCATGTCCACGTTGAGGCAGACGTCGCCCTGGTCGATCGCCGTGAGATGACCGCCCAGGCTGTCGAAGCCGTCGACGGCGGCGGGCGAGGCGTACGGCTCCAGCACGCCTTCGTCCACCGCCCGGGAGGCGAAGGTGGTGTCGATCCCGTAGACGGCATCGCCGAGCGGGGAGTCCTTCGTGAGGATGAGCTGGTTGACCAGCGCGCCCCCGTCCCCCGGGGCCACGAGTTCCACCTCCCAGCCGGTCTCGGCCGTGAACTGCTCGAGCAGCCCGTCGGAGAGCGCGAACGAGTCGTGGGTGACGAGCGTGACGGTGCCGCCGCCGGCGTCCGGTTCGCCGCCACTGCCGACGACGGAGCAGCCCCCCAACGCGATCGTTGCTGCCGTGAGGGCGGTGGTGGCGAGGGCGGCGGCCCTTCGCGGACGAGTCATGGTTCCTCCATTCACTGGAGGGGTGGCCCTGTGCCAGAGATCGGCCCGACTCCCTACGCCGGTATCACCCGGATCAGGTTCGAGGGTCTGCTTTCGCACTCTCAGCGCTCGCGGCGCTCCCCTGTCGATTCCCCACGATCCTACACCGCTGCGCCATGGGACACGATGGGGCAGGATGGGAGCAGCAAGCAGACCCTGCGGAAGGAGTTGCGCCATGGCGGGACAGGACATGGGCTGGAAGGTGGTCAGCGCGGTCTCGATGGGGCTGGCCGGGATGGTGGCCGGCAAGATCGTTTCCATCGGCTGGAAGGCCGTGACCGGGAAGCCCGCTCCGGTGGACCCGGACGACCCGGGCGTGAGCGTCGCGGAGATCATCGTGTTCGCGGCGGTGTCCGGTGCGCTGCTCGGGCTCTCGCGGCAGGTGGCGGCACTGGGCGCGAAGCGCTGGTACGCCGGCCCGCGTCCGAAGCGGCTCGAGTAGGGCCTACTCCCGCTGGGAATCGATGATGTCCCGGCGGTACTCGTCCACGATGAGGTCCTCGGACCTCACGTGCCCGGTGCGATAGCCCGCCCGTGCGGCCAGGTGCGTGCTGATCGGCGCCGTGATGAGCTGGAAGAGCAGCACCAGCACGCACGTCCACGCGATCCCGGGGTCGCCGAGCGAGACGGCCAGGCCGAGGAGCATGAAGGCCAGTCCCACCACCTGGGGCTTGGCGGGAGCGTGCAGGCGGGCCAGCAGGTTCGGGAACCTCCTCGCCCCGAGCGCGGCGGCGAGGGTGAGGACGGTGCCGAGCACGAAGGCGGCGGCGGCCACCACGTCCGCGATCACATCCATCACGCCTCCTCCGTCCGGTCGACATCGTGCACGGGGGCGGCGTCGTCGGTGAGCTCCGGCTCGCGGGCGAGCAGCTCCTCGAGTTCCTCCCGGGTGAGGATGCGGCGTTCCTCGTCGGACTCGGCCGCCGCGAACCGCGCGATCGTCACGGTGGAGAGGAATCCCACGAGGGCCAGGGCCGCCATGAGCGGCACGAGGTCCGTGCGCCCGGTCATGGCGCTCATGATCGCCACGAATCCCATCAGCGCGGCCGTGATCACGTCGATGGACACGGCCCGGTCCAGCATGGAGGGGCCCTGCTCCACCCGGGTGACCACGAGGATCACGGAGAGGGCGAGGACGGCCAGGCAGGCGACGAGGACCCCGGTCACGATCGCTCCTCCCCCGAGGCGGCATCGATCTCACCGGATCCCACCCGCCAGCCCGGCCGGTAGCCGGCGTCGGCCAGTTCGGCGTCGGAGGAGAGTGCGCGCATGAGGCGTTCCTCCTGGGCCAGCACGGTCCGGCGCACCCGCTCGACCGCCCCCTCCAGGTCCTCGCCGGCCACGTCGAACACGTGCAGGTAGAGCACCCCGGTGAGCCGGTGTGCCTCCACCACCACCGAGCCCGGGATGAGGGAGGTCAGGCCGGCGGTCGAGGCGAGGATGACGTCGGAGTGCGAGCGCAGCGGGACCCGGACCACGGCGGAGCGCGGCGGGTCCGCGCGGAAGGCGACGGCGGCCACCTCGAGGGCGCCGCGGACGGCGTCGACGGCGAAGCGCCCCACGAGCACGGCCGCGGCGAGCGGGCGGAACGCACCCAGCCCGGTGACCCGGGGCAGCGGCAGCAGCACGGCGACGAGCGTGCCGAGGATGATCCCGTTCACCACGTTGGCGAGCGTGACGTCCCCCCAGAGCAGCACCCACACCACCGTCAGCCAGGCCACCAGGCCGGCCGAGGGGAGCCGCCGCCTAATCCTGTCCATCGAGCGACCCCCATGCCTCCTGGTAGACGTCCTCGGGATACTCCCCGGCGGGGAGCACGGCCCCGATGTAGGGGGTGCGCAGGTGCAGGTCCCGGGCCGCCCTGTCGGTGTAGTCCACCAGCGGCCCGGCACCGAGGGCGAGCGCGAGGGACATGGTGACGAGGCCCGCCGTGGCTCCCACCATGGACACGGGGGTGGACCGGACGGGCGGCGGGCTCTCGGCCTCCTGCCAGAACGCCATGTTCCAGGCCTTGGTGACGGCGTACAGCGTGAGGAGCGAGGTGACGAGCCCGCCGGCGACCAGCGTCCAGGCCAGCGGCGTCCCCGCCTCCGCGGAGGCCTGCAGGAGGCCCACCTTGCCGAGGAACCCCGTCATCGGGGGGATCCCCCCGAGGTTCATGGCGGCGATGAAGTACAGGACGGCCACGGCCGGGGCCAGGCGGGCGAGCGACCCCAGCCGGGTGAGCGACGTCGTCCCCCCACGGTGCTCGATGAGTCCCGCGACGAGGAAGAGCGCGGTCTGGGCGGTGATGTGGTGCACCACGTAGAAGATCGCGGCGGAGAGCCCGGTGACCGAGGACAGGGCCACGCCCCACACCATGAACCCGATGTGGGAGAGCAGGGTGAAGGAGAGCATGCGCTTGATGTCATCCTGCGCGACGGCGCCGAGGATGCCCACCACCATGGTCGCCAGGGCCACGATCAGCAGCGCCGTGTCCAGCCGGTTGCCGGGGAAGAGGAGGACCTCGGTCCGGATGATCGCGTAGACGCCCACCTTGGTCAGCAGCCCGGAGAACACGGCCGTCACCGGGGCGGGGGCGGTGGGGTAGGAGTCGGGGAGCCAGGCGGACAGCGGGAACACCGCCGCCTTGATGCCGAACGCGATGAGCAGCATGAGGTGCAGGACGAGCTGCAGTCCGGGGTCGAGCTGCACGAGCCGGACGCCCAGCTGGGCGATGTTGACGGTCCCCGTGGCCGCGTAGATGAGTGCCAGCGCGGTGAGGAAGATGAGGGAGGACACCAGCGAGACCACCACGTAGATCGTCCCGGCACGGATGCGGTCCCGGGTGCCTCCGAGCGTGATCAGCACGAATGAGGCCGCCAGCAGGATCTCGAAGCCCACGTAGAGGTTGAACAGGTCGCCCGAGATGAAGGCGTTAGAGACGCCGGCGCTGAGTACCAGGAAGGTGGGGTAGTAGACCGCCACCGGGGCCCCCTCGCCCCTGTCCGCCACCCCCTGGGCGGCGGAGTACACGAGCACCGCCAGCGTCACCGCCACCGAGATCGCGAGCATGAGGGCGGAGAGCCGGTCGATGACCAGGGCGATGCCGATCGGCGCGACCCATCCGCCCACGTTCACCACGATCGGGCCGTCGTCGACTGCGATGATCAGCACGATCGCCACGGTCAGCGAGGTCAGCAGGGCCAGCATGGCGATCCAGCGCTGGAGCCGGGGCCGCCGCCCGAGGACGACGGCGAGGCCCGCCGCGAACAGGGGCACCACCACGGGGAGCGGGACGAGCCAGGTCACGACTCCACCCCCAGGTCCGTGGCGGTCTCGTCCCGGGTGACGCGCGCGTCCTCGGCGAGCGTGGCCCCCGAGTCGTCCCGGACGCGCCGCGAGACGAGGTCGCGGGCCGCGCGGCGCACCACGCGGCGGTCCTCGAGGTCGTCCTGCACCTCGTCGTGGCCGTTGAGCTGCCACGAGCGGTAGGCCATCGCGAGCAGGAACGCCGTCATCCCGAGGGTGATCACGATCGCGGTGAGCACCATGGCCTGGGGCAGGGGGTCCGCCATGTCCGCCACCGCGACGCCGTCGTTGAGCGGGGGGCTGCCGGCCCGCCCACCCGCGACGAGGAAGAGGACGTTCACCCCGTTCGAGGCGATGACGAGGCCGATCACGATCCGGGTCAGGGAGCGCTCCAGCATGAGGTGGATGCCCACGGCCACGAGCACCGCGGCGAGGGCCACGAGGGCAATGGCGGGCGTCAGGTCGGCACTCACGGGGCCACCTCCGCACCGGAGTCGGCATCGGTCTCAGCGTCGGACACGCCCTCGATCTCGCCGTGGCGGTCGATCTCCGCGCCGAGCGAGCGCAGGACGTCGAGGACGAGGCCGAGCACCAGCACGTACACCCCGATGTCGAAGATCAGCGCGGTGGCGATCTTCACGTCCCCCCAGACGGGCAGCACGAACTCGAACACCGCCGTCTGGAGCGCCTGCCCCCCGAAGGCCAGGGGGACCAGGGCCGCGCTGGTCGCCACCACCAGCCCGCCGCCCAGGAGGTGGCCGGCCTGGAGGGGCAGTGCCTCGCCCAGTTCGTAGCGGCCGCCGGCGAGGTAGCGGACCATGAGGGCGGTGCCCGCCACGAGGCCCCCGGAGAATCCGCCACCGGGCTGGTTGTGCCCGGCGAACAGCAGGTAGAGGGACAGCATCACCATCGTGTGGAAGACGAGGCGGGTACCGATCTCGAAGATGACGGACCGGCGGCGGGGGGCGAGGGTGATCCCGCCGACCAACCACTGCTGCCCACGGCCCGGGGCGCGGAGCCACTGCGGGGCACGTCCGGCCGGCCAGCCCCGCATCCGGGCGGCGAGGTCAGGGGTGCCGTCGTCCCAGACGCCGCCCTCACGTTCCTCCCGCATCCGGTTGCGGGCCGGGTCCACGTTGCCGGTCCGGTCGCGCAGGAAGAGCAGGGAGGCCACGCCCGTCGCCGCCACCAGGATCACCGAGATCTCGCCCATGGTGTCCCAGGCGCGCGTGTCCACCAGCAGGACGTTGACGATGTTGCGGCCGTACCCGTACGTGTAGGTGGCGTCCGGGAAGTACTCGGAGACCGGTGCGGCGGTACGGCCCGCCACCGCGACCATGCCCATGACGCCGACCGCACCCCCCGATGCGATCCCGAGTCCCATCCGCATGTAGCGATCCCCGCCGAGCGGTCGGTTCGAGAAGTAGGTGGGAAGGCGGCGCAGCACGAGCACGAAGATCACCAGCGTGATCGTCTCCACCATCACCTGCGTGAGCGCGAGGTCCGGGGCACCGTGGGCGGCGAACAGGAGCGCCATCCCGTACCCGGAGGCGCCGAGCAGCAGCACCGCCTTCAGGCGCCGCCGGGAACGGGCCGCGAGCAGGGCGGTGATCGCGATGAACGCCGCGATCGCCACCTGCCCCCACCAGTCGGCACCGCGGACCGACTCCGGGAGGGCGCCCTCGAGCACGGCAGCCCCGCCCGCGGTCACCACCATCACGGCGAGGATGATCGAGAGGTAGGCGGGCAGGGATCCGCGCTGGGTGACGGCCGTGACGTCGGCCGCCAGGTTCTCGAGCACCACCAGGCTCCGGCGGTACACGCGGTCCGCGCTGGGGACCGGGAGCACGGCGGCCTGGAAGCGCTCGATGGACGCCCCGGCCCGGAACATCGCGTACCCGACCAGCAGTACCGCAACGGTCACCAGCAGGGGGACCCCGAACCCGCCCCACAGCACCAGGTGCCCGGCGGCACCCGGGTGCGCGTCCGCATGCGGCGCCAGCGCCCCCTCGAGCGCCGCCGGAACCAGGCCGGCGGCGAGCCCGGCCAGGGCCAGCACCACGGGCGAGACCGCGATCAGGCGGGACTGGTAACGGCACCGCGACCTCGCCACCCCCGCCTTCGTGCCGAACGCACCGGCGAGGAAGCGGAGCCCGTACGCCACGGTGAGCGCGGACCCGGTGGCGAGGATCCCGAGGACGAGCCAGTCGCCGTCGTGCGCGAGCGCCTCCAGCGCCGCCTCCTTCGCGACGTACCCGGTGAACGGTGGCAGGCCGATCATCGACGCCGTCGCCAGCGTGCCGGCGGCGGCCACCACCGGCATGGAGCGGCCGAGCCCGGAGAGCTCGCGCATGTCGCGCGTGCCCACCGACCAGTCGATGATGCCCACCACGAGGAAGAGGCTCGCCTTGAACATCGAGTGGGCGGCGATCATCGCCAGCCCGGCGAGCGCCGCCGCCCGGGTGCCGTACCCGACCATCGCGATCATCATCCCGAGCTGGGAGACGGTGCCGAAGGCGAGGAGGAGCTTCAGGTCGTGCTGGCGCAGGGCGCGGTAGCCCCCGAGGAGGAGGGTGCCGAGCCCGAGCGTGAGCACCATGGTCCGCCAGCTCCCGTGCTCCCCGAACCCGGGGGCGAGGCGGGCCACGAGGTAGACCCCGGCCTTCACCATGGCCGCGGCGTGCAGGTAGGCGCTCACCGGGGTGGGGGCGGCCATGGCCGCCGGGAGCCAGAAGTGGAAGGGCAGGAGGGCAGACTTCGTCACCGCACCGGCGAGCACCAGGACGATGGCCGTGGGGACCACGAACGCCGGGTCACCGGCGCCCAGTTCCCCCGTCCGGGCGCGCTCCACGAGCACCGAGATCGTGCTGCTGCCCCCGGTGGACCCGGCGAGCAGCACGAGGCCGGCAAGCATGGCAAGGCCCCCGAGCGTGGTCACCATGATGGCCTGGCTCGCCGCCCTCCGGGACGCCTGGCGTTCGTGGTAGTGCCCGATCAGCACGTAGGAGGAGATCGTGGTCAACTCCCAGAACACGTAGAGCAGGAGCGTGTTGTCCGCGGTGACCAGGCCCAGCATCGCCCCGGCGAACGCCACGAACACGGCCGCGAACCGGCCGAGCCCGCTCGCCCCCTTCGCGAAGTAGGCGGCACTGTAGACGAGCACGAGTGCGCCGATCCCGCCGACGATCAGGGTCATCAACCACGAGAGCGCATCGAGCCGGAACTGCAGGTGCATCCCGAGCCCGCCCACCCACAGCACCGTCTGGGACGGTGGCTCGCCGGACAGCGCCGCACCGGTGTTGAGCGCCGCCCACGCTGCTGCACTCGCGGGCACGGCGGCGAGGAGGAGGAAGGCCCGGCGGCCGATCCACCCGACCAGCACCGGGGCGACGAGCGCCGCGATGGCGTGGAGGATCAGCAGCTGCAGCACGGGGCCCCGGTCGATCGGCGGACTGTGGCTCACATCCTATCGGTGGGCGGCCGGCAGGCCCCTGCCACTACGCTCGGGGGATGGATCTCGCCCGGACCGAACGGCAGGCCATCTGTGACACCCTCCTCGCCTCCGGACCGGACGCACCCACCCTCTGCGGTTCCTGGACCACCGGCGATCTCGCGGCCCACCTCTGGGTGCGGGAGAACCAACTGCCGGCGGTGGCCGCCATCATGATGTCCCGCCAGCGCCAGGCCGGGCTCCGCATGGCCGAGGCCCGGTCCCGGCTCAGCTTCGCCGCGATGGTCGAGGAGATCCGCCGAGGGCCGCGCACGCTCTCACCCTTCCGGCTCCCGGGCGTGGACGAGCGCGCGAACGCGCTGGAGTTCTTTGTCCACCACGAGGACGTCCGCCGGGCAGGGCCGTCACCCCTGCCGCCGCGCGCCCTCGCACCCGGCCTCCAGGACGAGCTGTGGCTGGTGGTGAAGCGGAGCTCCCGGCTCCTCTTCCGGAGCGCCCCGTTCGGCGTGGACCTCCAGACCCCGGACGGCCGCATCCTGCCCGTCCGGCGGCGCCGGCGGGTCACGGTCGTGGGTGAGCCCGGCGAGCTGCTGCTCTGGGCCACCGGCCGCACGACGGCGGCGCACGTGCAGGTCCTCGGCGATGCCGCCGACGTCGCCCGCCTCACCGCGCGCCTCGGGATCTGACCGGGCGGGAGGCCGACGCCCTACATCCGGGGCGCAGCGATCCGTGCGAGGGCCTCCAGATCGTCCGGCTCGATGGTGACGGCGGCCTCGCCGCCGGCATCGACCAGGGTATTGGCCCAGAGCATCCCGGCGTCGTCCCCGTTGCGGAAGATCGCGGTCGACCCGTACGTGATCGCCTCCGGTGGAAGCACGTCCGCCGGATCGTCGACCTGTCCGGCCGGGAACGCGTCCACGGGCACGACAGTCGTGGGAAGGTCCACCCCGGTCACGGCGGCGGCGATGCGCTGCCGCAGGTCTTCAGCCTCCGCGATCGCCCCCGCCCGCGCCAGGTTGGTGTAGCCCGCCAGGGTGCGGGCGTCCAGGTCCTCCCCCGGCGCTCGGTTGGTCCTCTCCTCGGGCATCGGGCCTCGCTGGCGCAGGCGTAGGGCCCTGCCAGTGCGCGCCATTCGCGAATCGGACCGGGGCATCGGGCGAGCGGTCGCGCGGTCCGCGCTGGCTGGGGGAGAATGGTGCCAGGAGGCGAACATGGCACTGACACCGAAGCGGATCACGCTCCTCACCACGGCAGCCCCGGTGGTGATCGAGATGGTGCGGAAGTACTGGCCGCTGATCGAGCAGAAGCTCCGGGAGAACCCCGAGCTCCTCACCACCGTGCAGGCCCAGCTGCGCCGGCTCTCCGAGCTCCGCAAGTCCGGGAGCAGCCCCGAGTCGCTGCGTGAGCGCATCGGAATCCTGCGCGAGCAGGTCTCCTACCTCCGGGCCTCTGCGGACGACGACGGCGAGGTCCGCCGTGCCGCCGCCTTCACCAAGCAGCTCGACAAGCTCGAGGCCTCGATCCGCGTGGTCGACGCGGCGACCTCCCGCCGCCGGGCCAAGGACCTCCGGATCATCTCGCACACGCTGGACACCCTCACCGAGAAGGTGATGGCAGCGTTCATCGAGGAGAAGTCACAGGACTCCTACCCGCAGTGATCGTGCCCGGGGGTGGTCCGCAGAGGTGATCAGTCCCGCAGGGGCCGCCCGGAGGCGTCCATCGAGTAGCGGCCGGTGCGCTGGGTGAGGAACATGATTCCCTCCACCAGGCCCCACACCGCCATGCCCGGGATCACCACCGAGGAGACGGGCGCGAACAGGCCGAGCGTGATGACGGTCAGGACCACCGACCCGAGTGTGCTGCCCAACTGGATCCAGGCGAACTGGTTGTACCCGGTGTAGAAGTTGTGCACCCCGAGCGCACCCAGCAGGATCCCGAGCACCCCGGCCGCAACGCGGGACCGCGCCATCGGGTCGTAGCCGTACTGCTGGCCGCCGTACTGCTGGCCCGGCCCACCCCAGCCCTGCGGGCCGGGTTGCTGCTGCCAGCCCTGCTGGCCGGGCTGCTGCTGCCAGCCCTGCGGACCGGGCTGCTGCTGCCAACCCTGCGGACCGGGCGGCGGTTGCTGCCACGATTCCTGTCCCGGAGGACTGGGCTGCTGGGGCTGGGACTGGGGGTGCTGCGGCGGGGGCGGGCCGAACGGCTGGTTCGGGTCGCGCCATTCCTGCGAGCCACCTGGCTCCTGCGGTGTGTTCGTCATGGGTCCTCCCTCGTCCAGCATCCGGCACCTGCGCCCAGGACGTCAATCCACCGCCCGGTCACTCCACCTCCAGTCGCTCTGCTCCTGGCGGTCACTCCCCGCCCAAAGACACGAGGAAGGAGTCGTCGTCCACCACCACGCCCCCCGCGAGCCGCACCACCTCACGCGCGATGCGTTCGGCCTCGGCGATCACCTCTGCGCGCACGCGCCGCTGCGCCAACGTGAGCCGGCCCGAGACGTAGTCGACAGGAGGATGCCAGCGGATCTCGTAGCCGCGCGCCCCCGGGGCGGCCCACTCGAGGCCGGCGATGGCGAGCGGGGGCATCGGGTGCCGGTCCGAGATGACCTGGAGGATCCCGGCCGGCTCGCTGGCGACGGTGGCACGGCGGCCCCGCCGCGACGTCGTCGGCGTTCGCCCTACCGGCACGGCCGGCATGGAGACCGACCAGGTGCGCCGGGTGCGGCCGTCCAGGGAGACGTCGTCGCGACCGATGGCCTCCACCACCGTCTCGGCGGCGAGGGTCACGGGGGCGTACACGGCGAGGTCGACTGCCGACTCCGGGTCGGGCTGGAGCAGTTCAGCCGTGCCGGCGAGGTGGAGGGCACCGGCCAGCCGCCGCGCGGCCGCGTGGAGGAAGCGCAGCACCTCGAGTTCCCGGCCGTGCGGGATGCCGGCCGGGTAGGCGTCGAGGATCGGATCGGTCCCGAGCAGTTCGGGCGGCAGCGCCTCGGCGCGTTCCTGCGGGCACAGCGCAAGGTAGGCGGAGGTGGCCCAGGAGGGTGCGTCCAGCTGGCCGCGGATGGCCTCGCCGACCGCCCACGGCCCGGTCAGGAACAGGCCGGGGCCGAGGGTGATCGCATCGAGCGAGATCTCGCCCGCCTGGGGGAACCAGGAGCGGGCAAGGGCGTCGAGGTCCGCGCGCGAGACCTCCTCGTCCGTGAGGAGCAGGTGGTGGAGGTGAGCAGCCCTCGGGTCGAGGTCAGTCATCGATGCGCAGGCGGCTGAAGCCGAGGTGTGACCGTGAGGCCGTGGGACCGCGTTGGCCCTGGTAGCGCGAGCCGTGGGCACCCGAGCCGTAGGGCGCCTCGGCGGGAGAGGACAGCTGGAAGAAGCAGAGCTGCCCGATCTTCATGCCGGGCCACAACCGGATCGGCATGGTTGCCGTGTTCGACAGCTCGAGTGTCACGTGGCCGGTGAAGCCGGGATCGATGAAGCCCGCGGTCGAGTGCGTGAGCAGGCCGAGCCGGCCGAGGGACGACTTTCCCTCGAGGCGTGCCGCGATGTCGTCCGGGAGGGTCACCACCTCGTGGGTGGCACCGAGGACGAACTCTCCCGGGTGGAGGATGAACGGCTCGTCAGGGCCAACGTCCACCATCCGGGTCAGGTCCGGCTGGTCCTCCGCGGGGTCGATGACGGAGTAGCGGTGGTTGTCGAACAGGCGGAACAGGCGATCGAGGCGCACGTCCACGCTGGAGGGCTGGACCATCGCGGGGTCCCACGGGTCGAGGACCACGCGACCCGCATCCACCTGGGTGCGGATGTCGCGGTCGGAGAGGAGCACGCCCTCCATCCTAGTGAGGCCGGCACGGCCGATGGCGGGCCTGCCAAATTCGCTGGGATTGGAGCGCTCCCCGCCCCGGGGGATCGTGGCCTCCTCCCACTTCTTCGTTCCCCCAACAGCGCCCGCAATCTTGACGCTCCTCGCCTCCGTGCCCCCAACAGCGCCCGCAGTCTTGACCCACCTCTCCGACTGCGTACGCAGAACGTTCCTGCGGGCGGTCTACCACCCGCAGGAACGTCCAGGACCCGCCGGATCGTCCTGCGTACGCAATTGGGAACGAGGGTGAGCCGCACACGGTCCGCAGGATCGTCTTGCGCACGCTGTTGGGGAGGGATCGGCGGTGTGTGTCGGACCGATGCGTGGCTGGAGTCCACAGCCGGCTCAGGATGGTCGCGAGTTGCGCCGATGAAGCGGATGCCGGCGGCTTCGTTGGGGAGGATCTCCACGACGCGGCGGCGAGCCCGCCCACCTCCAACACCGAAATCACCCACGGATCCGTCTGGACAGCCCGTTTTCCCGTCCGCCCGCTGCGCGGCTATAGTGGAGTCGCTGCAGTGCGGCACCGCGGGTGTAGTTCAATGGTAGAACTTCAGCTTCCCAAGCTGAGAGCGCGGGTTCGATTCCCGTCACCCGCTCCAAACGGTCGATCTCCTCAGGGGCGCCGTGCCACCGTTGATGCATGGGCCTGCTCGCGTGGACGGGTGTGTTCCTCCTCGCTGCCGGCCTCGTGGTGTGGGCAGGCATCCGCCTCGCCCGCGCTGGCGACGAGATCGCCGAGCGTGCCAACCTGTCGCGGTTGCTCGTGGGCATGCTACTCATGGCCACCGCCACCTCGCTCCCGGAGATCGTCACCGAGGTGGCGGCCACGCTCGACGGCGCGCCGGACCTCGCCGTCGGCAACCTCCTCGGGGCGTGCATGGCAAACATGGCGGCGCTGGGCATCATCGACCTGTTGCACCACCACAATGTCTGGCCGAGCGTGGAGATCGGTCACGCCCGCGTCGCCTCCGTGGCGATCGCTCTCATGGCGATCGTGGTACTCGCGATCATGCACCCGCCGGGTCTTGCGGTCGGATGGGTCGGGGTCGAGACGCTGATCGTGGCAGGAACCTACGTGGCCGCGGTCGTGTGGATGCGGCGTTCGCCCGTCAGCAGGTTCAGCAACGTCGAGATGGGCCCGGTTCCGACGGGATGGTCATCGGACGGCCAATTGGCGGTGCGCCCGGCCGCGGTCCGTTTTGGGCTGGCCACCGCCGTGGTCCTCGTCGCGGCGCCACTCCTGGCGCGCTCGGGAGAGGCGATCGCCGCACTTGCGGGGGTGAGCCAGACGTTTGTCGGTGCGGCGCTCCTCGCGGTCGCCACGACCCTGCCCGAACTCGTCGTGTCGCTGACCGCGGTGCGGATCGGCGCGCACGATCTCGCAGTCGGGAACCTGTTCGGGAGCAACGCGTTCAACATGTTCGTGATCGTCCTCGTGGACGTGGCGCACGTGGAAGGGCCGGTGCTCGCAGCGGTGGATGCCACCCAGGCGATCGCAGGGGTCGGTGCCATCCTCCTCATGAGCCTCGCGTTGGCCGCACTCGTCCACGGTGTGGAGACTCGCGTGCGCAGACTCGAGCCGGACGCCGTACTGCTACTGGTGATCTACGTGACGCTGCTCGCAGCCGTCTGGACCGGGAGACCCGCCTGACGTCAGCATTCACCCTCAGGGTTGACTACTTCATCTCCCAGCAGTCAAAGCACATGATGCGGGCATCTCCGGGTTGCCCATCGATGCTCACCAGACCGCCGATACCTAGCAGTCCCACGAGGCTGAGCGCCACAAAGAACTTGCGGAACATATCCGTTCATCTCCCCTGCATGAGACCGGTGGGCGCATCCCACCATGAACCTATAGTAGTGCTTGGCAGCACTTATGAACCCGCCGGGCTCGTTTTTTTCGATGGGAGGCTCCGAGTGATCGAAGGACTCGGGCTGACCACCAGCGACTGGCTGCTCTACCGAGAGCTGCTCTGGAACCCCCGCGCGTCCCTCCCCGACCTCCAGACGGCGCTCGGTGGCGCTGCCGGCGACATCAAGGCGCCCCTCGGGCGGCTCGAGAGCCTGGGCCTCGTGGTGGAGTCGACGTCCGCACCGAGCGGGCTGCGGCCCGTCTACCCCCAAGTGGGCCTGCAGCGCATCCTCAACGAGAAGCGCAACCACCATGATGAGGAGGCCCGCCGGCTGCGGACCCTCGACGAGCAGATCGCCGAGTTCACCGACGAGTTCTCGGAGCACCGGCGTGACTACGAGGTCTCGCTGCTCAACGAGATCACCGATCCGGCGGAGATGACCTCCCGCGTGAACGAGTTGACCCGGACCTGCCGCGAGGAGGTGCTCTCGCTCGTCACGCACACGGTACAACCGTCATCGCTCGAGCAGGCCCGCCGCGGTGATCGGGAACTGCTGGACCGCGGGGTGCGGGCGCGAGGCATCTACCTCTTGTCCGCACTGGACGACGAACCCACCCGCGAGTACCTCCACTGGCTGGAGGGCGAGGGCGCGCTCGTGCGGGTGGCGCCGTCGCTGCCGATCCGCATGATCATCTTCGACGGCGCCGCCGCCGTGGTCTCCCGTCGCGCCCTCGATCCGGGCCACGGAGCGCTGATCGTCCAGTCTCCCGGACTGATCGCCGCGCTCGTCAGCCTCTTCGAGGCCTACTGGACCCTTGCGACGACGATCACGGCCAACGGTGTGCCAGCCAGATCGGGACCCACCCGGATGGAGCAGGACGTGCTCGCCCTGTTGGCGCAGGGGATGAAGGATGACGCCATCGCCCACCGCCTCGACCTCTCGGTGCGGACCGTGCGCCGAGTGCTGAATCAGCTCTACGAGCGGACCGGCTCGGAGAGCCGCTTCGAACTGGGGGTGAAGGCCACCCGGTTCGGCTGGCTGTGAGGAGGAACGATGCGTGCACTGGTGAAGCCCCACGCGGGCCCGGGACTGGAATTGCGGGACGTCCCGGAACCCAGCCCGGGGATGGGCGAGGTCAAGATCCGGGTGATGCGCGCAGGCTTGTGCGGCACGGACCTCCACATCCTTCACTGGGACGAGTGGTCCGCCGGCATGCTGCACCCGCCCATGACGATCGGGCACGAGTTCTACGGCGAGATCGTGGAGATCGGGCCCGGCGTGACCGCCGGCGACGGGCGTGACGAACTCCGGGTGGGCCAGCGCGTCTCCGTGGAGGGCCACATCGTCTGCGGCCGGTGCCGCAACTGCCGTTCCGGCCGCCGGCAGATGTGCATCCGCACCAACTCGGTGGGAGTGAACCGGGACGGCGCCTTCGCGGACTTCGTGGTGGTCCCCGCCTCCAACGTCTGGGTGCAGCCGGATCTCATCGACCCCGACCTCGGCTCGATCTTCGACCCGCTCGGCAACGCCGTCCACACGGCCCTCCAGGCAACGCTCGTGGGTGAGGACGTGCTCATCACAGGTGCCGGCCCGATCGGGATCATGGCCGCCGCGGTCGCCCGCCACGCGGGCGCGCGGCGGGTGGTGATCACGGACACCTCGGAGTACCGGCTGGGACTCGCTGCCGCCGTCGGGGTGACGCGTGCCGTCAACGTGACGACGACGTCGCTCGCGGACGTGCGCCGCGACCTCGGCATGCTGGAGGGCTTCGACGTCGCCATGGAGATGAGCGGGAGCCCCGCCGCCATGCGGGACATCATCGAGCACTGCACGCACGGGGCGAACGTGGCGCTGCTCGGCCTGCCGAAGGAGCACTTCGGCATCGACTGGGGCAAGGTCATCACGCACATGCTCACGATCCACGGGGTCTACGGGCGCCGGATGTTCTCCACGTGGTACCGGATGAGCTTCATGCTGGAGTCCTCCACCGAGCTGCGGGACCAGGTGCGCTCGGTGATCACCCACCGGTTCGCGCCGGAGGAGTGGGCGGACGCGTTCGACACCGCACGGTCGGGCCAGTGCGGCAAGGTCATCATGGAATGGGGCGACTGATGTACGCGATTCGCGACGAGTTGGTGGCGGAGCTGGAGGGGATCCGCGAGGCCGGGCTGTGGAAGTCCGAGCGGGAGCTGACCGGGCCCCAGGGTGCGTCCGTGGGGACGGCCGCCGGGCCTGCGCTGAACTTCTGCGCCAACAACTACCTGGGGCTGGCCGACCATCCGGAGATCATCGCAGCGGCGAAGTCCGCGCTCGACGAGTTCGGGTACGGCATGGCCTCGGTTCGCTTCATCTGCGGGACGCAGACGCAGCACACCGCGCTCGAGAGTGAGATCGCGGAGTTCCTCGGGATGGACGCGGCAATCCTGTACTCCTCGTGCTTCGACGCCAACGGAGGCCTGTTCGAGGTGCTGCTCACGGCTGAGGACGCGGTGATCTCCGACGAGCTCAACCACGCCTCGATCATCGACGGCATCCGCCTGTGCAAGGCGGCCCGGTACCGCTACAAGAACCGTGACATGGCCGACCTCGAGGCCCAGCTCACCGCTGCACGGGACGCGGGATCACGGCGGGTGCTGGTGGTGACCGATGGCGTGTTCTCGATGGACGGGTCCTTCGCACCCCTGGACGCGATCTGCGGCCTGGCCGAGCAATTCGGGGCGCTCGTCATGGTGGATGACTCGCACGCCACCGGCTTCGTGGGGCCTCGTGGGCGGGGCACGCCGGAGAGGTTCAGCGTGGTGGACCGGGTGGACATCGTGTCCGGCACCCTGGGCAAGGCACTGGGCGGGGCATCCGGCGGGTTCATCGCGGCGCGCACCGAGATCGTGGACCTGCTCCGGCAACGCTCCCGGCCCTACCTGTTCTCCAACGCGGTGGCTCCGGCCGTTGTGGCCGGTTCGCGGGTGGCGCTGCGGCTGGCGGCGGAGGCGGACGAGGGACGCGCACGGTTGCGCGAGAATGCGGCGCTGTTCCGGCAACTGATGGAGGCCGCCGGGTTCGACATCCTGCCCGGCGAGCACCCCATCCACGCCGTCATGTTCCCCGGCGAGGACGGCGCCCGGCAGGCGAAGGCGGTGTCCGAGGAGATGTTGCGGCTCGGGGTGTACGTGATCGCGTTCTCGTTCCCCGTGGTGCCGCGAGGGAAGGCGCGGATCCGGGTGCAGCTCTCCGCCGCTCACTCGTCCGACGACGTGCGCGCATGCGTGGATGCCTTCGTCTCCGCGCGCGCGGCAGTCGGGGCCCGAGCCGAGTAAAGCCCACGCAAAAGGGCTCAGACCCACCCCCAGCTCCTTGAACGAGTCTTGATCCAAGAGGGTAGGCTTGTCAGGCCCGCGTGTTCCAACCGCTGACGAGGAGGCAGGGCTTGTCGACACAGCAGTCGATGGACGGCCTCTACGGAGCCACCGAGGACCTCCTCCGGGAGCACGGCGTGACCCACGGCCGGGGCCTGCCCTGGCAGCTGGACCCCCTCCCGCTGGTCATCGAGGCGCGGGACTGGGTGCCGCTGGAGCACGCGATCGCCCAGCGCGCCACGCTCCTCGACCTCATCCTCACGGACCTCACCACCGAGGCGAGGTTGCTCACCTCGGGCCTGCTGCCCCCGGACATCGTCGCCTCCTCGCCGGCGTTCGTCCGCGCGGCGGCCGGGCTCATGCTGCCCGGCCCCCACCAGCTCTTCCTGACCGGGACGGACCTGGTCCGCAATGCCGACGGCGCCTGGACCGTCCTCGCGGACCGCACCGAGGTCCCCACCGGCCTGGGCTTCGCGATGGAGGACCGCCGGGTGGTGGCGCAGGTCATGGCGTCGCGGTACCGCGAGCAGCGCGTCCGCCGCATCGGTCCGTTCTTCCGCGCCATGCGCCGGGCACTGGAGGGACTCTCGAACGCTGATGCCCCGCGTATCGCCGTCCTCACACCCGGCCCCACGTCGCGCGCCGCCCATGACCACGCCCACCTCGCCGCCATGCTCGGCGTGCCGCTCGTGGAGGGGGAGGACCTGGTGGTGGAGGACGGCCGGCTCTGGTCCCGCACCCTCGACGTCCGTGAGCCCCTCGACGTCATCGTGCGCCGGGTGGCCGCCCCGATGGTCGACCCACTCGAGCTGCGCGGCGCTTCGCGCCTCGGCACGCCCGGCCTCGTCCACGCCGTCCGGGAGGGAACGCTCGTCGTCGCAAACACGCTTGCCTCCGGGCTGCTGGAGAGCCCGGCGCTCTTCACCTACCTGCCCCGGCTCGCGCGGCGCCTCCTCGGCGAGGAGCTCGCCCTCCCCTCCGTTGCCACCTACTGGTGCGGCGACCGCTCG
>RZYE01000630.1 GCA_009930425.1 Actinomycetota bacterium
CCACGGCGGGCGGCCGGCGATGCGACGGACTGGCTGAGCGCCGAGATCGGCGAGCGGCGGGTTGCGCGGTGCTTCGCCCGGTCAAGGGTGGTGGTCACGAGTGGGCCTCTCAGTTTTCCTACGAGGGGAGTTGTGGGATCGGGTCCCGGATCTCTCTGAACTGATCTCCACGCTACGGGAGCGCCGCACCGAATGTCACGTTTGGATCACGATTGTGACGAAGCTCCTACGCCTGGAGGGGGTCCGCCGGAACCCGTGCCATCAGAGGGCAAAGTCGAGGCCAATCAACTGTCGACGAACAGGTGCCGGGCGGCTCCCGCCGGCAGGTCGAGGACCCGTGCGGATCCCTCGGGAACCGCCACCGGGACCACCCGCCACGATCCGTCCCCGGGCTGCACGGCAACCGGCACGCCCGGCAGCACCCCGGACTCCTTGAGCAGCGCCAGCAGCGCGGTGTCCGCCTGGAGCGCTTCCCCGATGCGCACCACGGTGGCCTGCCGCGCGCCCCCCTCGGACACCGCCCGCCCGTGCCCCCCGCCCGCGCCATCGCTGCCCGGTTCCGCCAGGCCAAGTCCGGCGACGCCCAGTTCCGCCAGGCCCGGGACCGGGTTGCCGTACGGGTCCCGCCGCGGGTCGGCCACGATCCGGGCGATCCGCGCCTCCGCCTCCCGGCCCAGCACGTGCTCCCATCGGCACGCCTCCTCGTGCACCTGGGTGAAGTCGAGCCCGAGGACCTCGAGGAGCAGCAGTTCCGAGAGCCGGTGCTTGCGCATCACCCGCATCGCGTAGACCGCGCCGAGCCGGGTGAAGTCGATCAGCCGATCCTCCCGCAGCGCCACGAGCCCGTCCCGCTCCATGCGCGCCACCGTCTGGGAGACGGTCGGGCCGGACTGCTCGAGCCGCTCCGTGAGGCGGGCGCGCAGCGGCGGGATGCCGTCCTCCCCCAACTCCCAGATGGCCTTGAGGTACATCTCGGTCGTGTCGATGAGATCGCTCACGCCTCGCCCCACTTCCGCCGGCCACCCGAGGACTGCGTGCCATCATCGGGGGGTGAAGATTCCTGCCTCCATCCTGCCGCACGACGGCCGCTTCGGCTCGGGTCCC
>RZYE01000134.1 GCA_009930425.1 Actinomycetota bacterium
GAGGGATCCCAGATCGGGATGTCCTGCGCGATGGCGCGCTTCTCCCACCGGGTGGTGCCCGTCGGCCACTCGCCGTCCACGGGCAGGGCGCTGACGGGCAGCGTGTCGCCCTCGCCCCGCAGCATGGTCGCGGTCACGCGGCGCACGAACTCGGGCGCGGCGTCGGGCAGTGGCGGCATGCGGTGCGCGCCGTCCGCCTCCCGGGCGGAAGCGGCAGCCACGGCCGCACGCCAGTCCACGCGCTGCAGGGCGGCGATGGCCGAATCGACGGCCGCGAAGTTGCGCTCCACCACGATCCGGCCCCGCTTGCCATAGGTGCGCTCGATGGACTCCTTGATCCGGGCGATCGCCTGGTCCTGTTCCACCACGCCGGAGAGGAAGAAGAAGCAGGGCTGCATGACGGTGTTGATCCGCCCGCCGAGCCCGGCTGCGCGGGCCACCTTCGTGGCGTCGATGGTCCACAGGTGGATGTCCCGCTCGGCGATGATCTCCCGGACCTCCACCGGGAGGTGGTCCCAGAGCGTCTCGGCGGGCCAGCGGGAGTTCACGAGCACGGTGGCGCCGGGGCGCGCCACGTCCACGGTGCGCATCGTGCGCAGCAGGTCGAAGTGGTGGACCGCCACGAAGTCCGCGGAGTCGATGAGGTACGGCGCATCGATCGGGGCGTCGCCGAAGCGCAGGTGCGAGATGGTCGTGGCGCCGGCCTTGCGGCTGTCGTAGACGAAGTAGCCCTGCGCGTACCGGCCCGCCTCCTCCCCGATGATCTTCACCGAGTTCTTCGCCGAGCCCACCGTGCCGTCGGAGCCCAGCCCGAAGAACACGGCACCCAGCGAGGTGCGGGGGAGGGCGAAGTCGGGGTCCGGCGTGAGCGAGAGGTGGGTGACGTCGTCGACGATCCCCACCGTGAACTCGCGCTTCGGCGCCTCCCGCTCGAGTTCGGCGAACACGGCCGCGGCCATGGGCGGGGTGAACTCCTTGCTGGACAGGCCGTAGCGTCCGCCGATCACGGCGGGCCGGCCCCCGTCGAAGTGCCCCTCGCCGTGGTGGTCCAGGGCGGCGAGCACGTCGCCGTGCAGCGGTTCGACCGGTGCACCCGGCTCCTTGGTCCGGTCCAGGACGGCGATGCCGCGCACCGTGGCGGGCAGGGCCGCCACGAACTGCTCGGACGGGAACGGCCGGTACAGGCGCACGGTCACCACGCCCACCTTCTCGCCCCGGGCCACGAGGTGGTCCACGGCCTGGCGGACCGTCGCGCTGGCCGAGCCCATGACGACGACGACGCGTTCGGCGTCCGCCGCGCCGCGGTAGTCGACCAGGCCGTACCGTCGAGACGTGCGCTCGGCGAGCTCGTCGAAGCACTCCGCGACGATCGCCGGGACGGCCCGGTGGAACGGGTTGGCGGCCTCCCGCGACTGGAAGAAGCTGTCCGGGTTCTCCGCGGCCCCGCGCAGCACGGGGGCATCCGGGGTGAGGCCGCGCGCCCGGTGGGCGAGGACGTCCTCGTCGCGGACGAGCGCCCGCAGGTCCTCGGTCTCGAGCAGTTCCACCTTGTTCATCTCGTGGCTGGTGCGGAAGCCGTCGAGGAAGTGGACGAAGGGGACCCGCGAGCGCAGCGTCGCGGCGTGGGCCACGAGCGCGAAGTCCTGGGCCTCCTGCACGTTGGTGGCGGCGAGCATCGCCCAGCCGGTCATGCGGGCGGCCATGACGTCCGAGTGGTCACCGAAGATGGACAGGGCGTGGGTGGCCACCGTGCGTGCCGCCACGTGGATCACGGCGGGCGTCAGCTCCCCGGCGATCTTGTACATGTTGGGGAGCATGAGCAGCAGCCCCTGGGACGCGGTGAAGGTGGTGCCGAGCGTGCCCTTGGTGACCGCGCCGTGCAGCGCACCGGCCGCGCCGCCCTCGGACTGCATCTCCACCACCTCGGGGACGCCGCCCCAGATGTTCGTCCGCCCGGCGCTGGAGAGCGAGTCCGCGAGCTCTCCCATCGGCGAGGACGGCGTGATCGGGTAGATCGCGATCACCTCGCTCAGCGCGTGCGCAACGTTCGCCGCGGCCTCGCCGCCCTCCATGATCGCCCATCGAGCCATGCCATCCGCCTTCCGTCGATGACAGACTACGACGTGTGAGCAACGACGCCGTCGCCCTGTACCACCGCCTCGTCACCGAGGACGCGGAGGGGGAGTCCGGACATGGCGGCCCCGAGCGGGTCGCCGGCAACGGGCTGCGCCTCCTGGCCGCGAACGCGCTCCAGAGCGCCGGGGACCAGGTGGTCAACGCGAAGACCGTCCTGCCCTGGCTCCTGCACGGCCTCGGCGCGCCCGCGGCGCTCGTGGGACTCCTCGTGCCCATCCGGGAGTCCGGATCGATGCTCCCGCAGGCGGCGCTGACCCCGTGGGTGCTGGCACGTCCCCGCCGCACCCGCGTCTGGATGCTGGGCGCGACTGGCCAGGGGGTCGCGACTCTGGCCATGGCCGCCGCTGCCGCGTTCCTGGAGGGCGCCCTCGCCGGCGTGGTGATCCTGACGGCGCTCGCGGCGTTCGCGCTGTCCCGGGCCCTGTGCTCGATGTCCTCGAAGGACGTCCAGGGGCGCACCGTCCCCAAGGGCCAGCGCGGCCAGATCACCGGAATGTCCACCGCCGTCTCCGGGGTCGTCGCCGTCGCGATCGGGCTCGGGCTCCGGGCCATCGGGCCGGACGTGGCGCCCACGGTGCTCGCTCTCTTCCTCGCCGGTGCCGCCCTCACGTGGTTCGCCGGCGTGGCGGTGTACGCGGGGGTCCGCGAGCCGTCCGACGACGGCGCCGCATCCACCCCGGACGAGTCCTGGTGGCGCGACGCGTGGTCCCTGCTGTCGACGGACGCGCACTTCCGGAGGTTCGTCACCGTGCGAGCCCTACTGCTGGTCTCCGCGCTGGCCCCGCCGTTCCTCGTCACGCTCTCCGCGCGCAGCGACCGTGGACTCCTCAGTGGACTGGGTGCCTTCGTGATCGCACAGGGCCTGGCCTCGGTGCTCGGCGGACGCGTGTTCGGCCGGCTCGCCGACCGCTCCAGCCGGTCGGTCCTGGTCGTGGGCGCGGCGGCGGCCTCGGTGGTGATCCTCGTCGTCGTGCTGATCGTCTCGGTGGTCGAGACGGGCACGGCCGGATGGGTCCTGACGGTGGGGTACTTCGTGATCAGCCTGATCCACGTCGGCGTGCGCGTGGCCCGCAAGGCGTACGTCGTCGACATGGCCGAGGGCGACCAGCGGACCCGCTACGTGGCGGTGGCGAACTCGTCGATGGGAGTGATCCTGCTGGTCACGGGCGCGGTCAGCGCGGGCATCGCCACCTTCGGCGAGGTGGCCGCCCTCGTGTTCCTCGCCGTGCTCGGGCTCGCGGGAGCGCTGGTCGGCCGCACCCTGCCCGAGGTCTCGAAGGGTGCGTGACCCTTCTCACACAGCTGAATATATGCAGGGGCTCGCATAGCGTGCATATTTACGCGTAGTCTCGGGGCCATGGCAAAGGTCATTTCCTCCCTCCCCGTCGGCGAACGGGTGGGCATCGCGTTCTCCGGCGGCCTCGACACCTCGGTGGCGGTCGCGTGGATGCGCGAGAACGGCGCGATCCCGTGCACCTACACCGCCGACCTCGGACAGTACGACGAACCGGACATCGGCTCGGTCCCCGGGCGCGCCCTCGAGTACGGGGCCGAGCTCTCCCGGCTCGTCGACTGCCGGCCGGCGCTCGTGGAGGAGGGCCTGGTCGCCCTGCAGTGCGGGGCGTTCCACATCCGCACCGCCGGGAAGGCCTACTTCAACACCACGCCGATCGGCCGCGCCGTCACCGGCACCCTCCTCGTGCGGGCGATGGCGGAGGACGGGGTCGACATCTGGGGCGACGGCTCCACCTACAAGGGCAACGACATCGAGCGCTTCTACCGCTACGGACTGCTCGCCAACCCACGCCTGCGGGTCTACAAGCCGTGGCTGGACGCGGACTTCGTGGAGGAACTCGGGGGCCGCCACGAGATGTCCGAGTGGCTGGCGCTCCGCAATCTGCCGTACCGCAACTCGACGGAGAAGGCCTACTCCACCGACGCCAACATCTGGGGCGCCACCCACGAGGCGAAGCTGCTGGAGCACCTGGACAACGGCGTCGACATCGTCGAGCCGATCATGGGCGTGGCCTCGTGGCGCGAGGACGTCGAGATCGTCCCGGAGACGGTCACCATCACCTTCGACGCCGGCCGTCCCGTGGCCATCAACGGCGAGGTGTTCGACGACGCCGTCACCCTGGTCCACGCCGCGAACGCCATCGGCGGGCGGCACGGCCTCGGGGTGAGCGACCAGATCGAGAACAGGATCATCGAGGCCAAGTCGCGGGGCATCTACGAGGCCCCCGGCATGGCGCTGCTCCACATCGCCTACGAGCGCCTGCTGACCGCCATCCACAACGAGGACACGATCGCGAACTACCACGCCGAGGGGCGCCGGCTCGGCCGGCTCATGTACGAGGGCCGCTGGCTGGACCCGCAGTCACTGATGCTCCGTGAGTCGATCCAGCGGTGGGTCGGGTCCGCGGTGACCGGCGAGGTGACGCTGCGGCTGCGCCGTGGGGACGACTACTCGATACTCGACACGTCCGGGCCCGCGCTGAGCTACCACCCCGACCGGCTCTCGATGGAGCGCATCGCGGAGGCCGCCTTCGGGCCGGCCGACAGGATCGGGCAACTGACGATGCGGAACCTGGACATCCAGGACTCCCGCGCCCGGCTCGAGCTGTACGCGATGCAGGGCGTGGTGGGTGGGGACACCGCCCAGTTGGTCGGCGGGCTCGGCGTGGGCGACGCCCGGGCGATCTCCCGCGGCGAGGCCCCGGACGAGGCCGAGTCGGTCCTCGATCGGGTGGCGATGGAGGCCGGAGTCGACTGACCGCGTCAGGCCGCTGGGCCATACTGGGGTGATGGATCCTGACCTGTTGACCCTCGGCGTCCTCGGGACGTCCAGCAAGGAGAACGAGTTCCGGCTGCCGATCCACCCGCATCACGTGGGCCGCATCGAGGGGGACCTTGCGCGGCGGATCGTCCTGGAACGGGGCTACGGGCAGCGCTTCGGGGTGTCCGACGAGCACCTGGCCGAGCACGTGGGCGCGGTGCTGCCCCGCGAGGAGGTCCTGCGTGAGGCGGACATCGTGCTCCTGCCGAAGCCGGTCCTGGCGGACATCGAGGCGATGCGCCACGGCCAGGTCCTGTGGGGCTGGCCGCACGCGGTGCAGGACCCCGACCTCACCCAGCTCTCGATCGACAAGTCGCTCACGCTCATCGCCTGGGAGGCGATGAACCACTGGACCGCCGACGGCGAGTACATGACCCATGTCTTCCACCGCAACAACGAGCTCGCCGGCTACTGCTCCGTGCTGCACGCGCTGACGCTGAAGGGCACCACGGGGCACTACGGGCGGCGCCTGCGCGCCGTCGTCATCGGCTTCGGCAAC
>RZYE01000631.1 GCA_009930425.1 Actinomycetota bacterium
GTACCGCGGCAGCAGTGGGCGGTTGCGGAAGTCCCCCAGCCAGTCCACGTAGGTCCGCCGGAAGAGGAGCTGGTTCTCTGCTTCGAGGAACCACGTTCGCCAGTCTCCGAGCTGCTGGTGGGCCTGGTGGAACTGGGCGGTCAGATCTCCTCGCTTCGTGAACCACGCCTTTCCGGGGCGTTCGATCTCGATCAGGACGGGCGTGATGGCCCCACCGGTGGTGTCGAGCCAGAGGAAGTCGGGGAACTGGCGTGCTCCGAGTCCTTGGAGCCGCGGTTGGGTGAAGATGAGTCCGCCCAGGGGGCTGGTCTGGTCCCCGACGAGGAGCGAAGAGTGCTGCTCGAGGAATCGTTGGACCTCTCGCTCGGCAGGATCCTGGTCCAGGAGCGTCGTCCAGCGCTCGACCACAGCGGGATCGATAGCTCCCATGACGACTTCCCTCCTCTCGGCTTCCATGCCCAGCGCTACCCGCACCGAGCCGAACCTCTCACCCTAGAGTGCCGCACTGACGGGTGTCCGGGGTCTATTGCTACCAATGGGAGCAATGGCAGCATTCACAGCATCGTGTGCTGGTCGTGGCACCCGCTCCGACGCCGGTCGCTCCCCCGCGATGCGGCGGGCTGGGGTTGGGTTGTGGCGGGGCGACGACGGAACGTCGCTCTCAAGGCGGCGGCCCCCGAGGATCTGGCGCGTCCCGCTGGCAACCCCCCTCTGGGATCCTCGTTGGCTGACAATCACAGCATTGGGAGCATTAACAGCAATCACAGCAAAACCCGGCCCGTGTCCAGCCGGCCCCCGAGCTGTACCCACTACGTCACTGCTCGCGGCTTCTCAGGGCTCCACTGAACGGGGGATGTGTCAGGTCTTGGACGTAGCGGAGACAAGCGCCCGAAGGGCGCGCGTCAGCATGGAGAGCCCACCAGCCTGAAGCCCGCCGGCGCGTCGGACCACCTCGGCACCCGTGGACGCGTCGGGTTCTCCCTTTGGGATGCGGGCCAGGTGTCCTAGTGTCGCGCGTCTGAATCTCGTTTACGGGTGGCGTGGGGCAGGATCTCGTCGGCGGTCTTGGTCCAGGTGAAGGGGTGGGCGCGGTCGTTCCAGC
>RZYE01000632.1 GCA_009930425.1 Actinomycetota bacterium
CGGCGTCTCCAGCTGGGCCACCAACGTGCTGATGTCCCTGCCCGCCATCATCGTGCTGCTCGCGGTCCGCGCCGCGATCGGCCCGTCGGTGTGGTGGACGATGGTGGTCTTCGGCTTCCTGCTCAGCCCGGGATACTTCCGGCTGACCCGCACCGCGGTGCAGTCGGTCCGCAACGAGCTGTACGTGGACGCGGCGCGGGTCTCCGGCCTCTCGGACTCCCGCATCATCTCCCGCCACATCCTCGGCGTGGTCCGCGCCCCGATCATCATCCAGACGGCGATGGTCAGCGGCATAGCGATCTCGGTGTCCGCCTCGCTGGAGTTCCTCGGGCTCGGTGACCCCACGGTCGCCACCTGGGGCGCGATGGTCTCGGACGGCTTCAAGAACATCTACCGGGCACCGCTCGGGCTGCTCTGGCCGATCATCGCGATCTCCGGCACCATCGGCGCCTTCGTCCTGGTCGGCAACGCCCTGCGGGACGCGCTCGAGGACCTCGAGAAGCACAAGGTGAAGCGGGCGAAGCCCGTCGCCGACGCCGAGGGTCGCACCGGACGGCGCGCCCAGCCGCCCGCCGTCGAGGCGGGCACGGAGCACCACCTCCTCAAGGTCACCGACATCGGCATCGCCTACCCGCAGCCCGGCGGGGCGCTCAATCCCGTGGTCAACGGCGTCAGCTTCCACGTGGACCGCAACGAGGTGGTGGGCATCGTCGGCGAGTCGGGTTCCGGCAAGTCGCAGACCGCCTTCTCGGTCCTGGGGCTCCTCCCGGACAACGCAGTGATCACCTCCGGGTCCATCCAGTTCGACGGCGCCTACACCGTGGCTCCGGGGGAGGACCACGTCAACCAGTCCCGCCTCGCCCCCCTGCGGGGCAAGCGGATCGCGTACATCCCCCAGGAGCCGATGAGCAACCTCGACCCGGCGTTCACGGTGGGCTCGCAGCTCGCCCGGCCGATGGTGCGGGTGCTGGGGATCTCCAAGGCCGAGGCCAACCAGCGGGCGCTCGACCTGCTCGCCAGTGTGGGCATCCCGGACCCGAAGCGGACCGCGGCGGCCTACCCGCACGAGATCTCCGGCGGCATGGCGCAACGCGTCCTCAT
>RZYE01000633.1 GCA_009930425.1 Actinomycetota bacterium
CTGAAGCAGGAGTCGCCCCGCCGCGACGTCGAGCCCTTCACGCCGGAGGACGGCGCCGAGGGGGAGGGCCGGGTGCCGGTCCGGCCCACCTCGAGTGCGCCGTCGTACGGCACCGTGGAGCGGGAGCCGGAGCAGGCGGCCCAGACCTTCGACCTCGACTCCGTGCTCGCGCGCCGTCGGGCTGCAGGGGCCTGACGAGGAGCTCGCAGCGCCCGTGAACAGCGGGCGGCGGCGTGGGGGCGGACCTATGCGCTCGCCGTCGCGAGCCGACGGATCTGCTGGAGCATGCGGGCCGTCATGATGGCGCTGGCGATGCTGGTTGCTTCGGTGGCGAGGTGGGCGGCCCTGCCGGAGGTGCGGTAGCGCTCCCGGACGTGCAGGCGCGTGCCGGCGCCGTCGGGGGTGGGCGAGAGGTGGAACGCCCACGTGAAGTCGAAGCCCATCTCGGAGGGGGCGGTGCCTCCCACGCTCGAGGCCACGAACGTGTGCGGCGGATCGACCACGGCCACCCGGAGCGCAACGTCCGGTGCGAGGGGGAACGGATCCCCCACCTGCGGATGCTGCCACTCCGGCACGATGCGGTCGACTCCCTGGACGTCGGAGCCGATGGCATTCTCGAGGACCTCGAACGAGTAGAAGCCCGCCTTGTCCTGGCCCAGCTGGGCGATCCACGGCCAGACGGCCGACGGCGGAGCGGCGATCGTGGTGGCATGGTCGTTCTGGAGGTCCGCCGCGGGGAGGATGTCATCGCCCAGGAGGGTGGCGCCGACCTCGTCGGACGTGGCGCCGAGCCGGCGGTGGGCGCCGGTGAGGAGGAACGCGGCCGCCGTCGTCGTCACCATGACGACCGGGGCGGCGACGAGCGCGACTGTGATGCGGGTCTTCCTGTCCATGGGTACCTCTCGACGTCCTCCATCGTGGAGCAGAACGGGCCGGAGGGGAAGACCCCGAGGCCGCCCGCTGTGAGACGTTGCGCAGCCGTGCGGGTTGAGGAGGCGCGCGGCGGTGGTGTTACACTGAATCCCGCCTTGGGGCTATGGCGCAGTTGGTAGCGCGTCTCGTTCGCAATGAGAAGGTCGGGGGTTCGAATCCCCCTAGCTC
>RZYE01000634.1 GCA_009930425.1 Actinomycetota bacterium
CGACGACGATGGCCGGGGCGGAGGCAATGAGCGCGTTCCGTAGCGCCGCCCTCGTCGCGTCGGTGGGAGCCGCGGCTCTCGGATGGGGCCTCCACGAGGCGGCACGGGTGTTCCGTGTCCGCCGCCACGTGGTGCCGATCCTCCCCGCTGGTTCCGACGACCTGCGCGTACTCCACGTCTCGGACCTCCACCTGCTCCCACGCCAGCGGGAGCGGGTGGCGTTCACGCGCAGCCTCGCCGACCTCGAACCGGACCTGGTGGTCTCCACCGGGGACTCGATGGCGTCGCGTGAGGGCCTCGAGACGGCGCTGGAGGCGTTGGATCCGTTGCTCTCCCTCCCCGGGGTGTTCGTCTTCGGCTCCAACGACTACTTCGGCCCCACGCCGAAGAATCCATTCACGTATTTCTCCTCCCCCACCTCCGGCTCGGGCCCTTCCGAGCCGGCGCACCTGCCCGCGGACGATCTCGCCCGGGCGTTCACCTCGCGCGGCTGGCTGGACCTGGACAATGCCCGCGGCCGCCTCACGGTCCGCGGACTCGACGTCACGTTCGTCGGGGTGGACGACCCCCACCGTGACTACGACCAGTTCCCCGCGGACGACGGCGCGCGCGGCGTCCTGCACATCGGCGTCACCCACGCCCCCTACGCGCGCATCCTCGACGAGTTCCTCCTCGACGGCTGCCACCTGTCCTTCGCGGGCCACACCCACGGCGGCCAGGTGTGCGTACCCGGCTACGGGGCTCTGGTCACGAACTGCGACATGCCGCGGTGGCGCGCGTCCGGACTCCAGGCGTGGCCGGGGCTTCGTCCCGACGGCGTCGCCGTCTCCCCGCAGCGACCGTTCGCCCCGATCCCCCGGGAGGATCGGGTCGAGCATGTCCCGACGATGTGGCTCAACATCTCCGCCGGGCTCGGTACCTCGCCGTACGCCCCAGTGCGCTTCGCGTGCCCGCCCGAGGTCAGCCTCTTGACGCTCACGAGCCGCTGAGGCACGCAGGAAGGCTCATCGAGCGTGCGTGGCAGAACCGACCGCCGGCTCTCTTGGCGCATCCGTGGGCGGTCGGCTCCGACGCAGGCATGCCCGCCCCCCCAATTGCG
>RZYE01000135.1 GCA_009930425.1 Actinomycetota bacterium
GCGGGGGTCAGCGACGAGGAGGAGGGCAACCCGATCGACCGGCGCGCCCGCCGGGTGCTCGACGGCGCCGGCTACCCCGTCCACGACCACCGCGCCCGCCAGGTGCGGGCGGGTGAGCTGGACCGCTACGACCTCGTGCTCGCCATGACCTCCCAGCACCTCAGCGCGCTCCACCGGCGGGCCGACCGGGACGGGACGGACCCGTCCCACCTGCGGATGTGGCGGGAGTTCGATCCGGCCGCGCCCCGGAGCGCGGACAACTCCTGCCTCCGGGACCTCGACATCCCCGACCCGTGGTACGGCGGCCACCAGGACTTCGTGGACACGCTTGCCGCCCTCGAGGCGGGGCTGGACCGGATCGTGGAGCACCTGCGGGACCTGGTGGACGGTCACGCGGGCCGGTAGTTCTCCTCGAAGTGGTCTGCCGGCACCGCCCACGTGGCGCCGTCCTCGTCGCGGACCACCCAGTCACCCGGCTGGGCGACGTAGCGGCCCTCCAGCGTGGTGAGAGACTCGGCCAGGAACGCAGGGCGAGCCTCGACATGACCCGTCCGCCCCCACCGGTTCCCTTCACGTGGTCCGTAGGACTCGCGGAGCTTCGCCTCGGTGATGGACCAGCGCCGGCCGTCGGGGGCGGTGAGCATCCAGTCGCCGGCGCGGGCGGTGAGGACCTGGCCGTCCGACGTCGTCCACGAGGTGGCTGCCTCGAGTTGCACGGCGGTGACCTCACCCTGCCGGGCGTACCGCACCCAGGGGAACTCGCCGGTCTGGTGCGGGAGGTACCCGAAGTTCTCCAGCATCGTGAGGGAGTCCCGGACGCCGTCGCCGGTCTTGCGGCGGTCGGCCTCAGAGAGGTCCTGCCACGGCTTCAAGGAGGGGTGCATTCGGCGGGTGTCATCCCGGGTGGGACCGTACCTCCATCCGTGCTGGAGGTAGTAGGCGCGCCACGACTCGTGCTCCGCCTCCGCGAGCCGGGCCAACTGGTCCGCGGTGACCGCGCCCGCCCCGGCCGGCGCGCCCCCGCCGGCCTTCCAGGACAGCCCCACCTGCGGTGCGGTCCCCACCAGCGTCACCACCTGGCGCACGTTGCTGCCCCGGTAGAACGCGCTCAACTCCTCCCATTGCCGGGCTGCCGGGCTCGTCCCCGTCCCGTACCGGCACAGGTAGATCTCGTGGCCGCGCCTGGCCATCCGCTCCCAACTGTCGACGACGGCGCCCTCGCCGTGCCGCAACGCGAGTCCGAACGTGCGCGCGTTCCCGACCAGTGCGCGTGACGACACCCCGGTGGCACCACGGTCATGCACGAGGATCGTCCACGGGTGCCGGACGGCGAGGTCAAGGGGAAGCGTGCCGGCATCCTCCATGAAGATGAGCGCCGGGTTCCGTGCGTCCCCCACCGCCTCCTCGACTCCCACCCGCGTGAGCGGCGCCTCGACCACCGCGAGTTCGCCGACCGGGTTCGCGAAACGGCGCTGGTGCACCGCGTGGTTCTCCGCCAGTGTCCCGGCCCCCGGGCCGAAGAGCACGATCCGGGGAAGGCGCTCCACCGCTGCTGGTTCATCGGGGAGGGTCGACCGGACGCAGGAGAGCTCTCGGCCCAGCTGCGCCGCCGCTGCGCAGAAGGCCAGCGCGAGAGCCCCTGACCCCTGGACCACCACGATGTCATGGTCACCGGACTGGATCTGGGCGAGCAACTCGTACGCGGTGGCCTCGTGGGAGGAGATCGCATCCACCACCCAGCCGTCGTTCGCCAGCGCCCCGCGGCGCCACTCCTCGGCCGCCCACGGATCCTCGATCCGCACGGTCGCCCGGATGGTGGCACCCGCCGTCGGCCTGCCGACGGCGGCGCGCACCAGTTCGAAGGCGTTCAGGTTGGACTCGGTGTCGGGGTCGATGTGGTGCAGCGCCCGCAGCGCCGTCGCGCCCTTCCGCCGGACAAGGCTGGGCAGGAATGATGGCGAGCCCGGCTGGTCGGCGAGTTGCACCACTGTCCCGTGCGCTGTCGTGGTGTTCTCCGCGGAGTGTTCGACCACGAGTGCGGTGAGGGTGCCCGGTTCCGAGGCCCGCGCGACAGCGGCGGCGTAGGGCAGGGCGTCGTCCCCGGTTCCGGTGACGAGGATCAGGTTGCTCGCGCGGCGCACCCGGCCGCGCTGGACGATCGGCTGCGAGAACGACGTGACGAGCTTGACCGCGCCGAGCGAGACGATGCCGAGCGCCAGAAGGCGGGCGATGGACAGGGAGACGGGCGGGGTGACCGGGCAGCCGGCGACCTCTCCGAATGGCGCGGCCGCCTCGCCGGTCACCAGCTTGCCGATCCACAGCACCTGGGTCACCACGGGCAGCTCGTCCCCGGCACAGTGCCAGTAGGCGCCGGTACCGAGCGCGATGACCGCCACGACGCCGACGGTTCCCGCCACCAGCGACGAGTGGGCCGCGGCACCCTCCCGTGACCGGCGGTGGACTGCCACGAGCGCGCCGTAGAGGCCGAGGTACCCCAGCACGATCGCGAGTCGGGCGGTGGTCGACGGCGTGGCGACGGTGATCCTGTCGCCGGCAGCCGCGAGCACCAGGGTGGCGACTGCGAAGAGCGCGGCGATGACGATCAGGACGGAGCTGATCAGCCCCGTTGCCGCGCCGCTCTCAGCGGAGGTGCTCCGTGAGTCAGCCATGTCGACCCTTCTCGCTGGCCCCAGAGTACCGACCCCGTGCCGGACCGGGGGCGAGAACCCGCACCATTCGAGGCGTGGATTGCTACGGTTGTTCAACAGGTCTGTTGGCTTTGGGAGGTCGGCATGACGCACGACGTGTTCATCTGCCACTCGTCGGAGGACCGCACCATCGCCAACGCCATCTGCTCCCACCTGGAGCAGAACCGGATCCGGTGCTGGATCGCCCCGCGGGACGTGGTTCCAGGAAGCGACTACGCCCAGTCCATCGTCGAGGCGATCGCGGAGACGAAGATCACCGTGCTGGTCTTCTCGCACAGCTCCAACCAGTCGCCTCACGTCAAGCGCGAGATCGAGCGCAGCGTCAGCCACGGCATCCCGATCCTGCCGTTCCGGGTGGAGGACGTGGTGCCCTCGCCGTCACTTGAGTACTTCATCTCCGACTCCCACTGGCTCGACGCCGTCACGCCGCCCATGGAGGAACACCTGGAGTACCTCGCAGGAACCGTTCGGATGCTGTTGGACCGGGCGTTCGCCACCGAGTCCACGGCCGTCGGCGCGGCGGAGCCCAGTGTCCAGACCGGGGCGGTGATGATGCCCGCGGTCCAGGCCCCTCTGATCGCGAGTGCTGGCCCTCCGCCCGGGGGTTCCGGCTCTCCGGCGTCACGGCGCAGATGGGTCATCCCCGTCGCCGTGGGCGCGGTCGCCGTCACTGCGGTCGGTGTGGCGATCGCCCTCAGCGGTGGGGGCGGGGGCGTTCCGGCCGCCACGGAGATGCCCCAACCAACGGCGGCAGCGACCGTGCCCGCGGACGGTGGGGATTCCGCCCCACCGTCCGAAGAGGTCTCCGACGGGGTCGAGGCCGAGTTCTACGATGAATTCGAGGGAATGCTCAGCGAGGGGTGGGCCTGGCACAACGAGGATCCGGGATCGTGGCGGCTCGTCGACAGCTTCTTGGAGATCGACGCTGCGGACACCCCGCCGATCACCAACCTGCTGCTGCGGGATCTGCCCGATGACACGACCGCGCTGCAGACGTACGTCAAGTTCCGCCCCACCCTCAACTACCAGCTCGCCGGTATCGTCCTGGCGGGCGAGGACCCGGAGAGTGACAGGATCCAGTTCGGCCGCGCCTTCTGTGACCACGAGTGGTGTGCGGGAGACGCCCTGTATCTCGACGTCTTCGAGGGTGGCGAGCTGGTCAGCTCCGGCGAGGGAATCCCGCTGGAGGACGTCGAGGGGGTCTACCTGGACCTCGACATCTCCGGGGACACGGTGTCGGCCTGGTACATGATCGAGGGCGAGGACGAGTTCAGATTTGCGGCTGAGGTGACCTGGGACGGTTCCCATACCCGGATCGGACTCGCCGCGCATCAGGCACCCGAGCCCGTCACGGCGGCTTTCGACTATGTGCTCCTCTACGACAACAGCTGACGGGCCACGGCAGGTGTGAAGTGACGGGGCTCCCCGACCTGAGGGCGGGGAGCCCCCTCGTGTGATCGGCGGAGGTCCAGCTCGACTGCGAGATCGTCTGGCGGGACTCCGCCTGATGGGGTCTCCCCGTCGTCCCGGCATGGCAGGCTCGATCCCATGGACCTGTCTGCCCTCGCCGAGCCCGGCCGCCACCAGCCCCTCCTCGCGGCGAACGGGATGGTGGCCACCTCCCAGCCGCTGGCCGCGGCCGCGGGCCTGCGCGTGCTGCAGGACGGGGGCACCGCCGCCGACGCCGCGATCGCCATGGCGGCGTGCCTCACCGTGGTGGAGCCGTGTTCCAACGGCATCGGGTCGGACGCCTTCGCCCTGGTCTGGGACGGGGCGCGACTGCACGGCCTGAACGGGTCCGGGCGGGCGCCGTCGTCGCTGACGGCGGACCGGTTGCGCGACGCCGGGCACGCCACGGTCCCGCTGCACGGCTGGGACGCCGTCACCGTGCCCGGCACGCCGCGCGCGTGGGCGGACCTGCACGCCCGCTTCGGCCGCCTCCCGTTCGAGCGACTCCTCGAGCCCGCCGCCACCTACGCCGAGGAGGGCTTCCCCGTCTCCCCGGTGGTGGCGTGGGGCTGGCGCGGCGGCGTGGAGCGGGCGCACGCGGGCCTGGCCGGCGAGCCCTTCGACGAGTTCCTCCGCGTCTTCGCGCCCGACGGCGCCGCCCCGGCCGTGGGGGAGCGGTGGCGGTCCCCGGGCCACGCGGCCACCCTGCGGGAGATCGCGGCCACGCGGGCAGACTCCTTCTACGAGGGGGACCTAGCGGAGCGGATTGTGGCCCATGCGGCGCGAACCGGCGGGCACCTGAGGGCGGCGGACCTCGCGGCCCATGCGAGCGAGTGGGTGGAGCCGATCTTCACCGACTACCGCGGGTACGACGTCTGGGAGATCCCGCCCAATGGGCAGGGCATCGCCGCCCTCATGGCGCTCAACATCCTCGAGGAGTTCGACATCGCGGCACTACGGCCGGTCTCGGTGCAGGCCTTCCATCTCGGGATCGAGGCACTGAAGCTCGCGCTCACGGACGCCCACCGGCATGTCGCGGACCCGGCCCGGGTGGAGGTCCCCACCGCCGAGCTGCTGTCCAAGGAGTACGCGGCGCGCCGGCGCCGGCTGATCGGCTACCGGGCGATCGAACCCGAACCCGGGGACCCCCGCGGCTCGGACACCGTCTACCTCTGCGCGGCGGACCGCGAGGGGATGATGGTCAGCTTCATCCAGTCCAACTTCCACGGCTTCGGCTCGCACGTGGTGGTGCCGGGCACGGGGATCGCGCTGCAGAACCGCGGCCACGGTTTC
>RZYE01000635.1 GCA_009930425.1 Actinomycetota bacterium
GCGGACGTCGATCCTCCCGCAGCTTGAGGAACTGCACTACGGGGACACGGTCGACGTGCGGAAGCGGTACGGCCTGGAGTCGCTACGGAAGGCGCTCCCGGTCGCGGCACAATCAGAAGGAGAGGCACCCTTGTGAGCCCGGTGGTCGCGGCGTACACTTTTCTGTACAGAGGAGGCGCCATGAGGACCATGAGCTACACGGAATCCCGCGCACGCTACGCCGAGGTGTTGGACTCGGTGGTCAACGACCGTGAGGAGGTCGTAATCACGCGCGCGGGCCATGAGCCGGTGGTCATCGTCTCGCTGGAGGACTACGAGTCGATGCGCGAGACCGCGTACCTAATGCGGTCACCCGCCAACGCGCGCCGGCTGCTGGACGCGATGGAGCGGCTGGAGTCCGGTCGGGGCGAGCGCCACGAGCTTCTCCCCGACGACGCCTGACATGCTGCTGGTCTGGGATGAGCATGCCTGGGACGACTACCTCTGGTGGCAAGAACAGGATCGCCGGGTCTTGAAGCGGATCAACACCCTCATCCGTGACATCGCCCGCAATGGCAACGAGGGTCTCGGAAAGCCGGAGCCGTTGAAGCACGATTTCGCGGGCTATTGGTCGCGCCGGATTACCGACGAACATCGTCTCGTATTCAAGGTGACCGAGTCGGAGATCCAGATCGCCGCTTGTCGGTACCACTACGGCCGGTGAACATGCTACGCATCGACCTCACCGAGAACGGCCCGCCGGAGACCGTGGCGCTCGATGATGCCGTCGGACTTGCCGTGGCTGGTTCCGCTCTCGTTGATGCCCGCCACATCCCCGGTACGACCCTGTGGGAGTTGCGACCGCTCTCCAAGGTTGGTGGTGTGGCGGTGGGCGGCGTCGAGGTGCATGTCGCACCGAAGGTCCCAATCGACCGCGTCGTCTTCCTCTTGGAGTACAGCCTCGGCTCGGTGGGCTGGCAGGTGCCGCCGGTGCACGTTGACGTGGCGCCCGACCTGCTGCTCGCCGTCGTCGAGGTCTTCGAGCGCGCAGCCTCGCGGGCACTTCAGCAGGGAGTCCTGCAGGGATATCGCACTGTAGAGGAGACGGCCACCGTT
>RZYE01000636.1 GCA_009930425.1 Actinomycetota bacterium
GATCCACCACGGCGGGGGAGTGGGGATGGGACGGTCCATCCACGCCGGGCAGGTGTGCGTGGCGGACGGGTCCGAACTGGCGGCGGCCAAGCTCGAGCGCGTGCTCACGAACGATCCAGGCTCAGGGGTGATGCGGCACGTGGATGCCGGCTACGAGCACGCGGCCGAGGTGGCGCGCGAGCGGGGGGTACGGATTCCCATGTTGGAGGGCGAGGGCTTTCCCGTCATCTCCATCGGCCGGCCGGTGACGAGCGAGGACGTCGCAGCCCTGCTCGACGACGAGTGAGACGCCCGTGGCACTTCTCATTGAGGGGATCGGGCAGCTCGTCACCAACGACCCCACGCTCGGGGAGGGGCCGCTCGGGCTGGTCCGGGACGCGGCCGTGGTGATCGAGGGCGACGCCGTCGCCTGGGTCGGTCCGCGCGCGGAGCTGCGGGGGAACGCGGCGGACTTCCGGTGGGATGCCGGCGGCCGGGCCGTGCTGCCGGGGTTCGTTGAGTCGCACTCGCACCTGGTTTTCGCCGGGGAGAGGGCGGAGGAGTTCGCGGCGCGGATGGCGGGGCGGAGCTACGAGGCGGGCGGGATCCGCACGACGATCGCCGCGACGCGCGCGGCATCGGACGCGGAACTCTCCGCCAACGTGGGGAGGTTGGCGCGGGAGTACCTCGCCTCCGGTGCCACCACGGTGGAGGTGAAGTCCGGGTACGGGCAGACCGTGCGGGACGAGGTGCGCTCGCTGCGCGTGGCGAGAGAGCACACCGCGGAGGCGACGCTGATGGCCGCGCACGTGGTGCCGCCAGAGTTCGCCGGGCGTGCGGACGACTACGTGCGCCTCGTGGTGGAGGAGATGGTGCCGGCCTGCGCCCCCCACGCACGGTGGATCGACGTGTTCTGCGAGGTCGGGGCCTTCGACGGCGACCAGTCTCGGGACGTGCTCGAGGCTGGCGTGGCCGCAGGGCTCGGGGTGCGAGTGCACGCCGGGCAGCTGACGGAGGGCCCGGGGATCCAGCTCGGGGTGGAGCTGGGGGCGGCGTCGGTGGACCACGTGTGCCACGCGACGGAGGAGGACGTGGAGGCGCTCGCGGCGTCGTCG
>RZYE01000017.1 GCA_009930425.1 Actinomycetota bacterium
GTTGTCCCGGTTGCCTTCGGGTTGCTTGGCGACGTGGGCGGCGAGCCACGGGATCGGGTCGACGCCGTCCCGCCGCGCAGCCACCGTGGGTTCCCGGCGGGTTGCGGGCGGCTGGAGGAGGGCGGTGATGGCGGCCCAGTCGAGGGGGCGCCCCGGCCCGGGGCGGGTCTCGAGGATTTCGTAGCGGCGGGAGTAGGCCTTGCACTGCCCGAGCGACGGAGGAAGCAGGACATAGCCGCCGGTTGCACGGAAGTCGAGGTGCTGGCCGGGAAGGGTGCCGTTGCGTTGGTCGGTGCCGGGGTAGTGCAGGTGTAGCCCGCCGGAGGGGGTACGGACGGCGCGGGTCCACCCGTCGAGGAGGCCGGCGGCCTTGGCCTGGTGGTAGGCCAGGACTCCTGATATGGGTGCGATAGTTCGTCTGCGTCCAGGACTCCTGATATGGGTGCGATAGTTCGTCTGCGTCAGGGCTGTTTGATGGTGTAGCGCAGGACCCGGTCGGTGCCGGGGTAGAGCGTCTTGGTGGCGGTGAGGTGCTCGCAGAGCTCGCCGACGGCGCGGGTTTGCCGGCGGGTCGGCATCGGGTCCAGGGTGACGGTCAGCTCGCCGGGACGGCGGGGATCGATGTCTCCGGGGTGGTTCAGGACCAGGCGAGCCAGAGTGTGGGCCTCGTCAGTTGCGCGGGCGTAGGTCGTGGTGGTGCGGATGTCACGAGCGAGGGCGGTGAGCGTGGTGTACGCGGCCATGCGGATGGCGTGGTGGAGGAGCTTGACCTCGGTGTCCAGGACCTGCTGGTCGGGGGCGAGGTCCTTCAACGGGACCCGGGCCGGGATGGTGGCGTGCTTGTCCCGGGCGGCGCCGAGGTCGTCCTGGGCGGTGTGGAGTGGGTTGGTGAGGGCGTTGTAGGCCTCGTTCGTCAACAACAGCTCCCCGGTCGTGCCGCTGGTCGCCGCCAGCAGGGCGGCGTCCGCACGGGCCTTCTCCCGTTCCACCCGCTGGTACAGGGCTTGCACTTGGTCGCGGGAGGTCTTCTTGACCGGGTTCGGGACCTTCCGGGTGGGGTCGTCCGGGGTGGTGGCGTAGGAGTCGTGGGAGTCCAGGTCCAGATGGATGCGGGCGTAGCGGAACTGGTTCTCCTGCCGCCACCGGGATCCCATCCGGTACACGACCTCCCCGGCGGACAGGTCCCGCCTCGTGGTCAGGATGTGCAACTGGCGGACGTGGTGCTTGCGGGCCTCTTTCCGGGTGACCTGCCGCATCGCGAACATGGTGCCATCGCTCAGGGAAATCTCCACCGCCGTGTCGGCGAGCTCCCACGCGTGCTCGCGCCCGTGCTCGTCGGTGTACGTCACGGGGGTGAACGCGTCCTCGGGCAGGTCGGGGATGGGGCCCTTGCGCCAGGTCAGCGAGGGGCGTGTCAAATGGTCTGTGTAAGTGGTGGTTCACCGAGTCTGGCTGTGAGGCCAGTGAAAGGAGACCATCGTGACGACGACGAGACCGAGGACGACGGCGGGGATGGTACCGCCCAGGGCGGCCGATGGGCCGGTGGGGACGAGTGGGGAGGCCTTCGGGGTGACGCCGTCTCCCGAGCAGGATCCGAGCCCCGTTGGGACGTTGAACCAGTGGTTGCTCAGTGACGAGTTCATCGATGATCTGATCACCCAGACGGGCGAGGACGGGGTGGCGTTGACGGGCAGGGACGGGTTCCTGCCCGAGCTGGTCCGCCGGGTGTTGGAGCGTGGCCTGGCGGTGGAGCTGACCGACCACCTCGGCTACGAGAAGGGCGATCCTGGTGGGCGTGGCAACGGCAACTCCCGCAACGGTTCTACCGGCAAGACGCTGTCCACCGAGGTCGGCCCGATCGAGGTGAACACTCCCCGGGACCGGGCCGGGACGTTCGAGCCGCGCCTGGTGCCCAAGGGGGCCCGCCGGATCGGTGGCGGGCTGGACGAGATGATCATCTCCCTGTACGCCGGCGGGATGACGGTGCGCGACATTCAGGCGCATCTTGCCCGGACCCTGGGCACCGAGCTGTCCCACGAGACGATCGCCAACATCACCGACGCGGTCCTGGAGGAGGTCAAGGCCTGGCAGTCCCGCCCCCTGGATCCGGTCTACCCGGTGGTCTTCCTCGATGCCCTGGTCGTCAAGGTCCGTGACGGCGCCCACGTGGTCAACCGGGCCGCGCACCTGGCGGTCGGGATCGATACCGACGGGATCAAGCACGTGCTGGGCATCTGGGTCCAAGCCACGGAGGGCGCGAAGTTCTGGGCCTCGGTGTGCGCCCAGCTCGCCAACCGCGGCGTGAAGGACATCCTCATCGCGTGCTGTGACGGCCTGCCCGGCCTGCCCGAGGCGATCGAGGCGACCTGGCCCCACACCGTGGTCCAGACCTGCGTGGTCCACCTCATCCGGGCCGCGAACCGGTACGTCGCCTACGGGGACCGCAAGGCCTTCTCCGCGGCGTTGAAGACCCTCTACACCGCGGCGGACGCCGAGGCCGCCGAGATGGCCCTCCTCGAGCTCGCCGAGTCCCCGCTGGGCCGGAAGTACCCCGCGGCGGTCGCGGTGTGGCAGCGGGCCTGGGAACGCTTCATCCCGTTCCTCGCCTTCCCGCCCGAGGTCCGCAAGGTCATCTACACCACCAACACCCTGGAGTCGCTGAACTACCAGCTCCGCAAGATCATCAAGAACCGGGGCCACTTCCCCAACGATGACGCCGTCGTCAAGCTGCTCTGGCTCGCGATCCGTGACATCGAGGACAAGCGCGCCCGCCGGCGCGCCACAGACGCCGGGAAGCCCAAGACCCAGCGCAACGCCCCCGGCTACCTCATCGAGGGCGCCACCACACACGGGTGGAAAGCCGCCCTGAACCAGTTCGAACTCCTCTACCCCGACCGGCTCGCCGGCCACATCAACTAAACAACCGAGCCCCTCTTACACAGAGGAATTGACAAGCTCTCAGCGAGTCGAAGCCGGCGGCGAACATGTCCCGGAACAGGGTCGGGGACCACCCGCCCCGATCGAACCCGACCAACACCCGCCGGTCATCCCCGACCGCCTTGCGCAGGTCGGGCAGCAGGGAACGCAGCTCGGACGCCAACGAGGCGGCGGGTTCGGCCATCACCACCATCACCGGATCCCCCCGCGAATCCGACACCCAGGTCTCCACGGTCGCCGGGGCGGGGAACCTCAGCCGGGTCACATGCGTCTTCGCGATACTCCTCGTGCCCTGGTAGGCCCGCACGTGCCCGTCCACGTACAACACGAGGGCGTCCTCCGATGGGCGGGTGAGGTGGTGGTGGGCGATCGCGCCCTGCAAATCCGCACCCTTGCCGAGATTGGCGAGCTGGCTGATCTTGCGGCGGATCGTGGCGACCTCCGGGGCCCGGTCCATCCCCAACACCCTTCCCAGGTCCGCCGGGTTCAGCCGGGTGGCGCCCTCCGCCCGAGGCTGGCCCGCCAGAGCGCGCAACACACCTTCGAGCAGCATGGTCTCCAAACCGTAGAACCCGTCGGGGACCACCGGGAACACCTCCCTGGCACACTCCAGCAGCCCGGAGTGTGCGATCCCGGGCAACGCGGTGAACAAGCCCGCCCGGGGAGCCGAGGCGCACGCCGTGAACACTGGCACGGCGGGACCCTCCCGGCCCGCCAGGGCCCGCCCCGCGCCCCGCGGCACCGGGGCCGCCAACACCGGCAACGGTGCCACCCCGCCGGTGGTGTCGGGCTCGGTCACATCGGCGGCGGCAACAGTGGCGTCCTCGGCGGCGTCCTCGGTGGTGTCAACGGTGGTGTCCTCGGCGGCCTCGTCGGTGGGGGTCAGGGCCAGGGCGCGGCGGACCGTGTCGGTGGAGACCCCCACCTGCCTGCCGATGGTCGCAAGGGTCTTGCCCTGCGCCCGGAGGCGGCGGATCTCGTCGATCATCGCAGTGGTGAGCTTGGAGGGACCCTTCGGGCCGCGCTTGCCGGCCACCAGCCCTCCGGTGCCCTCGGTCTCCAGATCCCGCATCCAGCGGCGCAGCGTCTCCCGGGTGATCCCGAACCCGTCCGCGATCGCCACCCCGGTCGCCGCCTTGATCCGGGCCAACTGGGTCGCCGCGACCCGCCGCCCGGTCCCGTCGCCGGCGTCCCACGCGAACACCAACTCCCCGCGGATGTAGACCCGCCCCCCGGTGGCGTCTTCCACCAGGTCCACGACCTGACCGATCCGCACCCCGGCCACCGGGGCGAGGGGCAACGGTGGCTGGGACGTCATGCCACCCATCATCCCAACACCCCCACCCAACCCTGTGATTACATAATAATTATCTCAGTTTCGGGGTGGAAACACAAATCCGCATCACGCGAAAGCGCAGATCAGACCCCTAAGTCCCCCAGACCCGAGGTCCCGATGTCAGGAGTCCTGTAGGCGGGGTAGCCGGAACCGTTGGGTCGGATGTCGACGTCGAGGGCGTCGAACGTGACCGTGCCGGTGGGGGTGGCGATGTTGGCGTGCGGCTTCCACCGCCACCATCCGGTGATGATGTCGGGGTCGGTGGTGGCGTCGTGGAAGCCGTTGGCGGTGAGCGGGGTCTTGCCGCCGGGGACGCAGGGGAAGACGGGGATGCCGGCGTTCGCGTAGGCGCGGGCACGGTCGCTGAGGTTGGGCGCTGAGGGCGGGGTAGTCACGGGGTGCCTCCAGGTAAGGACGGGGCTGTCGTCCTTCTAGGGAGGTCCGAGAGTGCGCACTGTCAGGTGGTCCGGGAGTCCGCCTTCCGATGGTGTGCGACGAGCATTCCGGGACGGCGTGGCCGTGCGTGATGCTGGACCGCAGTGCGTACGCCTTCTTGGCTTCGCGATAGAAGGCGGGGCCATTAGGAGCGCTGACTAGCCTCGTGAGATAGAGCGCAATCCGGTGTGAGACCTCGCTCTGTACCCGCGGAAACAACGACTCAAGTGCCGACCAGGCCGAAAGCGTCGCCATGGCGTATGACGGCGAGAAGGCTGCGTTCACCAAGGCGTCCTGGAGGATGAGCAGCTCAGGTGATCTGCTGGTCATCTCTTGCCAGCGGGGGAGCATGTCTTCTGCTTCCTTCACCGCCGCCACGTCGAGCGGGCGCCCATCAATCGGAAGCCCGCTCAGCGCTGGTTGATTCCACCAGATTTCGACGATCTCATCGCCGCGCGACAGCCGAGAGGCCGTCTCATGCCGGGGATCTTCAGGTTTCATGGCCGCGCCTTGAATGTCTGACAAGTCGTCCAAGGAGTGCGTTCCCATGATCTGGGAGAAGAACGGCGAGACTCCGCGCATGTAACGGCATGCCTGCAGTCCCTTGAACTGGGCGATGGCGTCGTTCCTGTTCCCAGCGTTCCGAATCCCGATCGACTTGTTGCACCCTGCTGTCAGCACGTCGGCCAACTGATACTCGATGTTGAGCCGGTGCGGTGGGGTTGTCGCAAGAAACGCCCAGCTGAAGATCCCGACCCGCCAACGTCGTGGAACGAGCCGCCACGCTGCACCTTCGTACACCTCACCCGGTTCGCGAGGTGACGACATCACGTAGAAGTAGAACGACGACACGGGCCTATTCTCCCGCTCATGTCATGACTGTACGTGCCCACACGGCTTGCCAGACCTTGGAGATGCCGCAGTCCGACACTGCTCCATCGGAAGTCGGACAATTCACTGCATCCGATCACGTTTACTCATCTGGCATGTGAGGCGGGAGGCGTCCCCCGGTGTGCGCACCCGCTGACCTCCCCTGGGCGTGGGACAGAGTGAGAATCGCCGCCGTGCGTGGCCGGCCCGAGACTGGGCCGCGGCCTCCACGCCGCGCGCGACGGGCGGCCGGGTGGCCGCGACGTGCGAGGCCTGCGGGGTGGTGTTCCACCCCCGACGGCGTGACGCCCGGTTCTGCTCCCGGACCTGCCGGTCGTCCCATTGGCGGGCCACCGTCCGCCGGTGCGCCCAGTGCCACTGCCCGCTCCCGGCTGGTCTCCGCCGGGACGCCAGGTACTGTTCGGCTCGGTGCCGCCGGAAGGCGTGGCGCGCCCGCCACCCCGGGGGTGGTCCCTCGTGATGTCGATGTGCGTGCGGTACGCGGGGGACTCCTACACCTACTTGCTGGACTCCGTGACCACGGACCACGGCCGCCCCGCCGCGTCCTCGCCGATGACGCGGTACTACGCCGCGCACGGCACCCCACCTGGCACCTGGCTCGGCACCGGCCTGACCGGCCTCGCGAACGGCGTCGGTCTCACCCCGGGCTCGTTCGTCACCCCACTTCAGATGGAGCGGCTGTTCGCCAACGGGGAGGACCCCGCCACCGGCACACCCTTGGGGCAGTCCCCCCACGTCTACACCGGCGAAGGGGATCGGCGGCGCCCGGTAGCCGGGTTCGACTGCACCTTCACCACCCCGAAGTCCGTATCCGTGCTCTGGGCGCTGGCCGACGAGCCCACCAGGGAGGCCATCTACGACTGCCACCGCCGCGCCATCACCGACGTCCTGACCCTGATCGAACGAGACGTCGCCCGCACCCGCATCGGCACCAACGGCACCGCCCAAGTCAACGTCGCCGGTGTCATCGCGGCGGCGTTCGATCACTGGGACTCCCGCGAGAATGACCCGAACCTGCACACCCACGTCGTCATCGCCAACCGCGCCCAGGGACCGGACGGGCGGTGGCGCACCCTCGACTCCCGCGCCCTCCACCGCGCGGTGGTCGCGATGTCGGAACGTTACGACACCCTGCTCGCCGACCACCTCACCACCCGCCTCGGCCTCACCTGGGAGTACCGGGAACGCGGCCCCCGCCGCAACCCCGCCTTCGAACTCACCGCCGTCCCACAGTACCCCTTGGACCTGTTCTCCCGCCGCGCGGCGGCGATCGACGTCGAGGTCGACCGGCTCATCGAGAAGTACCTGACCGACCACGGCCGCCGCCCGGATGCGACAACGGTGATCCGGTTGCGGCAGCAGGCCACCCTCGCCACCCGGGAAGCGAAGGAGGTCCACTCCCTGCAGGAGCTCACCGAGGAGTGGCGTACCCGCGCCGAGAGCGTCCTCGGCGCAGACCCCCGGGACTGGTTGCGGCGTGTTCTCACCGCCGAGCCGGATCGTGTTCCAGTCGTCCCGCCGGCGCCTTCTCAGCTGGTCGACGACGCCGCCACCATGGTCCTCGCCGTGCTGTCCCGGAAGCGGGCGACCTGGACGGCGTGGAACATCGACGCCGAAGCCTCCCGCGCCCTCAAAGCCCACCGCTTCCCCATCCCGGCCGCACGGGACGCGGCGGTCACCGCCGTCGTCGCGCAGGTGCAGGCCCGGTCCGTGCTGCTCACCCCACCCGAGGTCGCGTCCACCCCAACCGGCCTCCGCCGGTCTGACGGGGCGTCGGCGTTCCGTCCCCACCGCGGTGAGCTGTACACCGCGCAGGCCACCCTGGACGCCGAGAACCGCCTCCTGGCCACCGGCCGGGACACCACCGGCCCGGCCGTGGGGCCGGAGCACCTGACCTACACCGGCCTGTTCGATGACCAGGCCGCCGCCGTCCGGAAGATCGCCCGCTCCGGCCGTCTCTTGGACGTGCTGGTCGGTCCGGCGGGGGCGGGAAAGACCCACACCCTCGCCGCACTCCGGGCGACGTGGGAGGCCGGCCACGGCCCCGGCTCCGTGATTGGGCTGGCCCCGTCCGCCGCCGCCGCGGAGGTCCTCGGCACCGCATTGGGGATCCCGGCGGAGAACACCACCAAGTGGCTGGTGGAGCACGACGCCGCCCCCGACCGCCTCCAGCGCCTGACCCGCGCGCGGGCCGCCCTCCCACGAGCTGCGTCCCGGGAGGCAGCGCGGGAGATCGCCGCCCACATCCACCGCCTCACCCAGGGCATCGACCAGTGGCGGTTCCGTCCCGGCCAGCTCGTCATCATTGACGAAGCCTCACTCGCCGGCACCGCGGACCTGGACCGCATCACCGCCACCGCCGCCGAGGCCGGCGCGAAGATCCTGCTGGTGGGGGACTGGGCCCAACTGTCCTCCATCGACGCCGGCGGCGCCTTCGGCCTCCTCGTCCGAGACCGCGGCACCACCGTCCCCGAACTCGGCGCCGCCCGCCGCTTCACCCACGCGTGGGAACGGGAGGCCGCCGCGAAACTGCGGGTCGGCGAGGCCGAAGCGCTGCGCTACTACGACCACCACCACCGCATCCAGGACGGGGACCACGACACCATGGTCGAGGAGGCGTACTCAGCGTGGGCCGCCGACGAAGCCGCCGGCAAGACCTCCCTGCTCCTCGCGGGGGACACCGACACCGTCCGCGCCCTCAACCACCGCGCCCACGCCGAACTCGTCGCCACCGGCAGGGTCACCGCCGGCGGGACGCGATTGCACGACGGTCTGGAGGCTGGGGTGGGGGACCGGGTCGTCACCCGCCGCAACGACCGCCATCTCACCGTAGGCCCGCGGTGGGTGAAGAACGGCGACATCTTCACCGTCACCCACCGGCACGACGACGGCGCGCTGACCCTCCGTCGACCCGGTGGCGGCCCCACGGTCACCCTCCCCGCCAGCTATGTGCGGGAGCACGTCGAGCTCGCCTATGCGACGACGGCGTTCCGCGCCCAGGGCGCCACCGTGGACACCGCGCACGCCATCGTCACCGGGTCCGGCATGACCCGCGAAGTGCTGTACGTGATGCTCACCCGCGCCCGCGAGGCCAACACCGCCTACGTGTGCACCGACCGCGCTGCGGAGCCACTGCCTGGTTTCGAGGACCAACCCTCTACCGCCCGCAGCGTGCTCACAGCGGTGATGGGGAACGTCGGCGCCGACGTGTCCGCCCACGAAACGGCCGAGAACCAGCGCGAGACCGCTGTCTCGATTCGGACCTTGGCCGCGGAGTACGAGACCATCGCTCACCACGCCCAAACACCGCGATGGATCGCGCTCCTCTCGGACGCCGGACTAACCACCACCCAACTCGAGGTGGTCACCGCGTCACCGGCGTTTGGTGCGCTCTCCACCGCGCTACGCCGTGCCGAAGCCCACGGCTTGTCCGTGGAGACGGCGCTGCCCCGACTGGCGGAGCGGATGAGCATCGGGGCTGCGGATGCCGCAGCGGTGCTCCACGAGCGCGTTGAGCGATGGGTCGCCTCCTCGCCGGCCACCGCCACCGATCCGCGGTCCCGGCCCGTGCTCGGACTCATCCCGCCCGCCACCGTCACGGATCCGGAATCGGCGGCTGCGCTCACAGAACGTATCGGGTCGATGGAGCAACGCGCCGATGAGCTCGTCGACCGTGCCCGTACCGCCAACGCACCGTGGCTCGCCCAGCTCGGACCGGAACCCGCGGATCCGGAGAAGGCCTCCGCATGGCAGGCGACCGCGAGGACCGTGGTCGCCTACCGGGAACGTCACCAGATCACCGACCCTTGGGGACCCCTCGGAACGGTCGATGAGCACAATGCGCAACAACGCCGTGAAGCCACTCTCGCTGCACGCGCGATCACCGATCTCCGGCCTCAGCAGCCGGCCGCCACCTCGCGTGCGACCGTTGCCAACACCGCAGCACCCCAACCCTCCGATGCGATCAGCAGGTGACCCCGTGACAACCCGACAACTCCTCCACGACGCCGGTCACTGCCTCCGCGCCGCCGCGCCACCCCTGTTCGCTGTCGGTGTGTTAGCCGCCATACGTAGCGTCCTCGGAAGCGGGACACTGTCGAGCATCGACGGCCTCCTCATGCTGACCCTACGAGCGGCCATCGCGGCGTCCGTGATGTGGCTCGTCGCGGCCGCCTGCTGGGCTGCGACGCGCCCGTGGCGCGACCGCCGCGTTCACAAGCAGCTCCAGCGCCTCCGGGACTTCGCCGTGGAACAGAACCGAGTCCTCGTCCACATCCAGACCACGATCTGGAGCAGTGCCGCCGGCCAGCACACCGTCGTCCTCAACATCGCCACCGGAACCCTGCATCGGGTTTGGCTCTCCGAGACCACGGTCCAGTTGGGTGCGTTTGCCGTCCTCGAACACACCAGAACTGGCGTGCACGTCATCGACTGCATGCACGCCCGTGGCGTTGAACAAGCACACCGGCACGAGAGGCATCAGGCACTATCGGGAACCACGCCGCGACACGAGGATCCGAAGGTGCAGCCTGGAGACAACGACACACCCTCACCGTTGGTCCTCGAGATCGAGGCGTTCCTCAGGGGATCTGCCGACAGTCGATGAGGGTCCGTTGAGCGGAACTCAAGCATCCTCACCTTGCCCGAGTTGGGTTTCGAGGGCGCCGGCGACGGCTTCGAACTCCGCGAGCGCGGCGGTGAGGTCCTCGACGATCTCGCGGGCGATGACGTCCGGGGACGGGAGGTTGTCCATCCCGTTCAGGGAGTCGTCCCGCAGCCAGGTGATGTCCAGGTTGGCCTTGTCCCGCGCGAAAAGCTCCTCATAGGAGAACGCCCGCCACCGTTCTGACTCCATCCGCTCCGAGTGGGGCCGACCGGGCTGGTACAACTCCACGAACTCGTCCAGATGGGCGCGCCGTAGCGGGTTCTGCTTCAGGGTGAAGTGCTGGTTGGTGCGCAGGTCGTAGATCCACAGCTTCTGCGTCCACGGGTGGCCGGGACGGGCGGGCTTCTTGTCGAAGAACAGCACGTTGGCCTTCACGCCCTGGGCGTAGAACAGCCCGGTGGGCAGGCGCAGCATGGTGTGCAGGTCGAAGTCGGTGAGCAGCTTCCTGCGGATCACCTCCCCGGCGCCGCCCTCGAACAGCACGTTGTCCGGCAGCACCACGGCGGCACGGCCGTTGATGTCCAGGATCGTCATGATGTGCTGGACGAAGTTCAGCTGCTTGTTCGCGGTGGTGGCCACGAAGTCCTGCCGCTCGATCTCCCGCTCCTCACGCACCTCCCGCCCGTCCGCGCCCACCATCGTCATGGAGGACTTCCTACCGAACGGCGGGTTGGTCAGCACCACCGACCACCGCCGCCCTGGATCTGAGGTCAGCGAGTCCCGCACCTCGATCAGCGGTTCCCCCTTCGGGGAACCCACCCCGTGCAACAGCAGGTTCATCGAACCCAGCCGGGCGGTGCCGTCCACCAGCTCGTACCCGTACACAAACCCGTCACGGAGCTTCTCCCGCTCCGTGGGCGTCATCGAGGACGCCCCGGCCGCGACGTGCTCGTAGGCCGCGAGCAGGAATCCGCCGGTGCCGCACGCCGGGTCCACCACGGAGTCGGCGATGGTGGGGGCGACGACGTCGACCATCGCGTGCGTGATCGCGCGCGGGGTGAAGTACTGACCCGCCCCGGACCCCTTGTCAGAGGCGCCCTTGGAGAGCAGGTCCTCGTAGGCGTCACCCATCATGTGGGTGCCCTCAGAGGACCAGTGCTCCTTGTCGATCAGGTCCACCACCAGGCGGCGCAGCTTCGCCGGGTCCTGGATCCGGTTCTGCGCCTTGCGGAAGATCGTGCCCACCACCCCCGGCTCCCTCGCGAGCCCCTGCAGAATGCGGGTGTACTCGAACTCCAACGCGGTGCCCTGCGCGTCCACCAGCCGCGTCCAGGACAACTGCTCCGGGATGATCCGCTCCGCGCCCAGCTTCCGGGTCGCCCGCTCGTGCGCCATCTTCAAGAACAACAGGTACGTCAACTGCTCGGTGTACTCCAGCACCCCCACCCCGTCATCCCGCAGGACGTCACAAAAGGACCACAGCTTGTCGACCAGACGACGGGTATCAGCCACGGGGTCAGTCTCTCAGGTGGAGCTGACGGGGACGTCAGGGGCTTCGGAGTGCGACCCAAGGGCCGTGGTCGAGTTTCCCGAGCCGTCCATCCATGCCAGCACGTCGAAGACCCGCAGCGGGCTCACCGCCGGGCTGAGGCCCGCCATCTCACGCACCTGCAAGAGACGGTGGTGCAACGCCCGCTTCTCGGCGTTGAGGGCGGCATGCAGGACCACCCACTGCCTCCCGGTGGACGCCAGGACGTACTCGTTGACGACATCGTCGTAGATGGGGATCAGGCGGGGCCGTTTGCGCGCCATCAGCTTGCTCGCATGGGTGGGACCGATGTCCGGCAGATCGCGTAAGGCACGCCACAGCTTCCACGCCGGAGCGAACCCGGCTGGTTCCACGGAGGGTTCGTCCACGAAGTCGCGGTCGGGGCCGAGGTCCGTCAGGAGGCGTTCGAACTCGGCCCGGCGCCGGTCCAACAACTCCACGGCAGGGCGCCCGTGGATCCGGGCCGAGAGCAGGGCCGCCGACACGATGTCCTCCGCCGTGAAGGTGTTGACCATCGCGGTCCTGTTCCCCGCAGGATCGAAGGTGTCCCACGCACCCCCGGTGAAGCCGCTCTTCGTGCCCCTCAGGGGCCGGTAGTAGTGGCGCAACACTCTGACCGCACGATCCTCCCGACCGTCCTGCAGGCTGGGCGTCAGGTGGATGCCCTCGTAGGGCACCGTCTCGCAGTTCCTCACCGTCCCTCGGCCTCCCGGTCCACGACGTACACGCGGCGCAGGGGCAGCTTGGATCGCCACCGTTCCGGAAGGGCCTCGTAGTGCTCTAGGGTCAGGCGGACGACGTCGTTGCCGCCGAGGAGCCGGACGTTCTGCTTCTCCCGCTCCAGGGAGGTGGCGTCCCTCGTGTAGCTCCCCAGGGTCACGAACAGTCCCAGCTCACCGGGGGAGAGCGTCCCCATCAGGCGCTGCACGTCAGGGCGGCTCATCGAGTTGGAGACGTGCTTGCACTGCACCTTGATCAGCGGCGGCTCGATCCCCAGCGGGTCACGGTGCGCGATGACGTCCACCCCACCATCGCCGGAGAACTGGGTCACCCGCGCCTGGTAACCCATCGCGCGCAGCAGGTCGGCGGTGAAGTGTTCGAACTCCTCCGGCGTCAGGTCACTGAGGAGGTGCTTCAGGACGTAGTCGCGGGTGAACTGCTCCAGCTTCGCCGCAGAGGGTTCCTCCTCCACCCAATCCTCATCGTCGGGCGGCACCTTCCCACCACCCGGTAGTTTCGGAACGACCGAGCCCAGGGCGGTCTCGAACACGGCGCGGTGCTTCTTCACCTGGAACAGGGTCAACGCGGAACCGATCTCGTACAGCGCCGGCTGCGGGAACGAGGCGCGCGGGATCCCGGTCCGCAGCCACGTCACCGCACGGCGGTGCCGGTGCTGCGCGGCGGACGCCACGTAGTCGTAGTCCCCGCTGACGCGGCCGATGCTGATGGTCGAATCGGCCTTGTTCGGGGCCACCACCAGGTCCCCGACCTTCATCTCGTACCCGAATCTCCGCAGCATCCCGGCCCACACCGGGATCGCACCTGCCTTGACCTCGGGGTACGCCGTCTCTAGGAACGCCTTGATCGTCTCCTGGTCGTGCCCCACCGTCCTCAGGTCTGGGACCTTCTCCCACCCCACGCTGATGAAGCCCTGCTCGATCAGCTCCGCGCCAAGCACATCGTTGTGGATCCCCCACATGGTCGTCACCGGCCCCTGCCCTTCTCTGTCGTCATGGTGCTTCCAGAGGGCTCACAGCTCCTCGAAGAAGTCCTCGTCCAGCTTGAACAGCGTCACCGTGGCTTCGGGTTGGACCCCGACGCCGTAGTCCACCATCAACTCCGCCAGCCGGGCACCGTCGATCAACTCGATGCGGGCATTGACCCGCTCCGCCTCCAGCACCGCCCCCGTGGTGAACGACGAGGTCGTGATGAACACCCCCCGATCCCCCTGCGCCCCCATGAGCGCACCCACGAACCCCTGAATGGTGGGCCGCCCCACGGTCTCTCCGAGGGCGTACTTCTTCGCCTGGACGTAGATGCGGTCCAACCCGAGCGGGTCCTGGGAGATGATCCCGTCAATGCCACCATCACCGGGCTTGCCCGAGTGCTCGATCATCCCGGTGCGCCCGTACCCCATCGCCTTCAACAAGCGGATCACCAACCTCTCGAAGTCGCGTGGCGTCAGCGCAATCGCCCGCACCAACAGCTCGCCCTCCACCGCCGCCCGGTTCTCCAGCCGGGCCTGCTCGATCAACTCCTGCGGAGAAACCTCCGACGCAGCCTGCTCGACCACGACGGCGCCGCCTTCCTCTGGCGTCGGCTTCTGCTGCCCCCGCCCCCGCAGCCGATGATGCCGGGCCCGGAACTCCCGGAAGGCCTCGAACTTCATCAATACCTGGTTGTCCACACGGTCCGGGTGATCCACCAGCAGTCCCCTGCCCGCCTCGGAGATCCGCAACCGCGCCCGAGAGGGCCGCTCGATGGCGCCAGCGGCCACGAGATAGCTGATCGCCCACCCCACCCGATTGTCCACCGTGAGCTGCTGCCCCGAGCGGAGGACCTCCGCCTTCTCCTCCTCCGTGAGATCGAGCGAGGCGATCACCGCCTCCTTCGTCTCCCGTGTCGAACGCATCACACCATCCGACAACGCCACCAACACCGGCCGCATCAACGACTGATAATCCGGAATCGCCACCTACGCCACACCCTCCTTCAGTTCGTGTTGCGACGTCAGCTGGCCAGAGAACGCCGCCGTCAGGAGTGACCGCCGCAGGGATGCCGCCCTCGACTGCACCTTGCCCAGTTCGTTCTCAAGAAGCGCAGTACCTTCGTTGAGCGAGTCGAGCGAACGTAGAACGGCTCGCTGTCTCTCGAGAGTTGGGATCGGCAGCTCGACCAGCCGGAGCTTCTCCTGGGGCAGGTGCTTGATGGTGGTTCCGGTGAACATCCAGTCGGCGCGGCCTGCCTTGATGAACTCCTCAAGCATCACGGCGAGGAAGTGGACGTCAACGGATTGTGGATCGTACGTGCGTACCCGATGGAGCGCCTTCTGGTAGGCCACGAGCGACTCGGATCCAGGCCACACGGCGCAACGCCCCGGCTCTCCGCCCTCGCAGACGAGCAGGTCGTCTTTCTCAAGGGCAAGGCGTTCACGCTCGTCGGTCGACAGCGGGACCTCCTGGATGTCGTCGAGTTCGAACGAGCCCCACCGGACATTGATGTTACGGAGGTAGGGAGTGGGAGTCCCCGCTTCGCGCTTCGCGTCGAGCATCTTGCCTAGCGCAGTTTGGGCGACCGCTCCCAACGGACGCATCACCGCGCCCTCCCCCACCAGCTGGTCTCGCGCGGTGGTGAGAGCCGAGAGTCTCAGTGCAGACAGTCGGCGCACCGAATTCCAGGCAGCGCTAGTCGCGGCGTCGAGGCGGGAGAGGTGGTCGTCGAGGATGGCGACAATGCGCCGCTGCTCCTCCAGCGGCGGCACCGGGACGTCGATCGCGCTCAGCTTCGAACCGTTGATGTTCGGGATGGCGATGCCATTCGTGACACTCGAGATCTGTCGCCAGTACTGAGGTGAGGTCAGGTAGTGAGCCAGGAACTCAGGAGAGACCTCGGGGCCTGGGCGCAGCCGCATGAGGTAGGAGGCGAATATCGCCTCAGGCGGGTCGTGAATCAACGCGCTCACCCCGACGCTCCCCGCCCGGCTCACAACGATGTCACCGTGGGAGAGGAGGTACCGCGAGAGGTCCGGTGGGTCATTCGTTGCCCGAGGGACGTGGCCCCACCGGATGCTGCCACGAGTGATGTCTGTGGTCCGTAGGAGCGGCTTGCCGCCTGCATCAGGGCGGGCAGATGACGTCCATCCATACTGTGGTCGCCCAGCGATCTCAACCAAGGGAAGGTTCCGCCAGGCTTGCGGGAGCTTGTTCACGCAGTGAGCTCCTCGTTGAGTGTCTCGATGATGTGGGCGGCGCGGTCGTCGCCGAGGTCGCGGAGGATGCCGTCGATGCCGCCGCGTTCGGTGAAGGGGGCTTGGTCGAGGTCGTCGGGGGTGATGCCTGCGGAGTTGGCGATGACGTCGGCCATCCTGTCGAGCCACCACCTTTCCTTGTCGGTGAACACGGCTCCGGCTTGTTCCTGCTGGAGGAGCCACCCGGCGTAGCGTTCGCGCACCCGCTCGGCGTAGGGGACGAGTTCGTCGTCCACCTTGACGGTATACCGGAGCAGTGACACCAGGTCGGTCAGGGTGTGGTGGTCGGAGTGCTGCACCCGTGGCCCGTCGAGGGCCTCGTACGCGGTCCAGATGATGTCCGTGGTCCAGTTGTACGGGGGCCGTTGGATTCGCTCGGCGAGTGCCTTGATCTCGGTGAAGGAGATTCGGCGGGCCTTGGCATCGGTGAGGACCTGGATGGCGGTGATCTCGTCGCGGTGCTCTATCAGGTAGGCGGTCCAGGACTCCACCACGGACCTCGCGCGCCCGGTGTCGACGACGCCGTGGGCGTCGAGGAGGACGTCGGTGGAGATCTCGTCGATGACCCGGTCGTGGGCGGCCCGTAGTTCGAGGATGCGGTTTCGGAGCTCGGGGTTCGCGGCCAGGGGTCGCACGGCGTCGTCGAGCAGGGCCTGGATGACGGCGGCCGGGTCCGTGGCACCCTCACTTGCTGTGGCCTGGGTGTCCGGGTCGACGGCGTCCACCAGTCCCCGCACCACCTCCCGGACTGGGGTTCCGGCCACGGCGTCGAGCTCGGCGCGCTCGGTGTCGGTGAGGTCCAGCTCCAGCTTCGCCAGCCGGGACGCCAGGGTGGCGGTCTCCGCCTCGGTGAGCGACAGGGTGGCGGCCTTGTCCAGCAGTTGCTTCAGGGACATGCCCTTGTCCCGGTTCAGGGGTGGGTCGACGAAGTCGTGCTCCGTGACGCCCACGGCGTCCACGATCACGAACCTCGTCTTGGCGGTGGCGTCGGGGGTGACGGCCTGGAAGTCCGCGCTCGGGATGGTGCGCGCCCCCCGGCCCTTCATCTGCTCGAAGTACTGCGCGCTTCTCACGTCCCGCATGAAGAAGACGCATTCCAAGGGCTTGACGTCGGTGCCGGTGGCGATCATGTCCACGGTCACCGCGATGCGCAGGGATGGGGAGGTGCGGAAGGCCTGCAACTGTCCCTTGGGGTCGCGGGCGTTGTAGGTGATCTTGGCAGCGAAGTCGTTGCCCTTGCCGAACACCTGGCGCACCGTGGTGACGATCTCCTCGGCGTGGGCGTCGTCCTTGGCGAAGATCAGCGTCTTCGGCACCGTGGTGCGGCCGGGGAAGATCTCGGTCAACAGGCGGTCGCGGAACGTCTCCAACACGAGACGGATCTGGTTTGTGGCGGTCACGGCCCGGTCGAGTTGCTTGTCGGTGTACTCGAGGTCTTCGTCCAGCGCTTCCAGGCGTTGGACGCGGGTGCGGCGGTCCACCTTCGGGACGATGGTGCCGGCGTCGATGCTGGAGCCCTGCTGGGAGATCTGGGTGGTGATGCGGTACAGGTCGAAGTCCACGTTCACCCCGTCCGCCACGGACTGGGGGTAGGTGTACTCCGAGACCAGGTTCTGGCGGAAGAACGCGAACGTCTGCTTGCCCGGCGTGGCCGTCAACCCGACGACGTGGGCGTCGAAGTACTCCAGCACGCCGCGCCACACCCCGTAGATTGACCGGTGGGCCTCGTCCACGATGACCAGGTCGAACGTCTCCGGGGGGAGGTCCGGGTTGTAGGCCACGGTCACGGGTTCGTCGGGGACGTACCCGTCCAGGCCGGGATCGTCCTCGGGTGTGACCTCCTCGTTCTTCAGGGCCTTGAAGACCCGCTGGATCGTGGAGATCACCACGTTGGAGGACCCCAGCATCCCCGCGCTGGTGAGCTTGTCCGCGTTGTAGATCTCGGTGAACCGGCGCCCGTCGTCCGGGGTGCGGTAGTTCTGGAACTCCGCCAGCGTCTGATCGCCAAGGTTGTTCCGGTCCACCAGGAACAGGACACGCTGGAAACCGCCGTGGCGCAGCAGCCGATACGCCACCGTCACCGCCGCGAACGTCTTGCCCGCCCCGGTCGCCATCTGTACCAGCGACCTGTCGAAACGCTGCTCGGCCAAGGACCGCTCCACATTCGTGATCGCCCTGATCTGTGCCGGGCGCAGGTGCGCGGTGTTCAGCGGAGGCAGCGTCCGGACTCTCGCGCGCCATGTCGGACGATCCGGGTCGGCCTCCGCATCCCTCAACCACTTCGCCAGCGTGCCCGGCTGCGGGAAGGAGAACACCGAACGGGCGCGTGGATCGGGATCCAGACCGTTCGTGAAGTGCGTCTCCGACCCCGACGCCTCAAACACGAACGGCAACCGCCCGTCCCACGAGACGGCGCGCATCCGCTGCTCGGGCGGCAAGCCCGTGGCGTACATCGCCGACTGCCACTCCACCCCCGACAGCGGCGTGCCCTGCGGCTTCGCCTCGATCACTCCCACCGCCCGCTGGTCCACGAAGAGGAGGTAGTCCGCCCGCCCATGACCCGGCGCGAGGGTGAACTCCCGCACCGCTACCCCCTGAGAGGCGAACAGGTTCAAATCGTTCCTGCCTTGAACGCTCCATCCCGCCGCCGCGAGCTGGGCGTCGATCAGGACCCGTGCACGCGCCTCAGCCGGAAGACGCGAATCAACAGGGTCGTGGACGTTCATGGTGAATCCCATCATGCCCGACCACACGACACTCGAGCGTGAGCCTCACCGACACGACAGCCCTTTCCCCCGTACGTCGGACACACTCAGGCCGCTGACGCCACAATCGTCAAATGTCCCGCACGGCACCGGTAGCGTGATCCCATGGACTGGGAAGGAATCGGTCAGGCCGTCGTCGCGGTATTGACGCCGCTCGCGGCTTTGCTCGGTGTCGGAAGCAGGCGTAGGCGGTTGCGGTCTGAGGTAAAGGAGAACATAGCGCTTCTCGAATCCATAAAGAAGGATGAAGTACTTAGTGCACACACGCCAGCAGTGGGCTGGCTATCGGGTCGGATCGTACTAGACGTAGCTCGACTTTCGGGCCAGACTCTTGGAAATCCGAAGAAGCCTATCCCTTGGGGCTCAGTGGTACTCGCATGGGTCTTAGCTTTGGGGTTTGGGGCTTGGACGTATTGGATTAACCGTAGTGGCTTCATTTGGTACTCGGTGTTCCCGGGTACCGTCGCCTTCCTGTTCGCCACGTCCGGTGTCGGCATGTTCATGAATCGGCAATTGCCTGCCAACGAGTCGCTACCGGAGGGTGCCACGACGGTGCGGACTGGCACCGTTGAGGAGAGGATCGCCACGGCGGTTCAGTTCGCGTCCTCCGATTCTGATGCTGGCATGTTCGCAGATGGCGGTCAGGTAGGCGTAGCACTGCGATTCGTGGGCCTACTACGCGATGGGCGGTTTGAAGATGCACTAGAGCTGGCCGACTCGAATTGGTTACTTTGCCGGATACAGTCACGTCTATTCAATATGCATTTGGAGGGAATTCTAGACGAAGACAAACTCGAAGGCCTCGCTAAGAGCCTTCACGAACGGCGGCAGCCCGCTGAGTTATGGGCGGAGTTAGTGAGAGAGGAAGGCCTGCAGTTCTCTGAAGCCTGGGCGAACCTTGATCCAGCACATCTCGGTGCGGCGAGTCGACGTAGGCGGATCGCGCGGGATTATGATGTCGTAGTCCTGGTAGGCCTCCCGACGGGTGATGGCTATTTCGTTACTTCTGCCACGATGGTGCCGAACTCCTTCACCTTCCTAATGCACCGGTGCGAGGGAGATTGGCTCGTTGCGAATCACGTGGGCATAGCACCTCCGGCTCCGGGTTGGCCACCGAGCTGGTGGACTATCGGTGACCCGGCCATCGAAAGCCTCCCGGCGGACGACTTGACTTGATATCGCAACATGACTCACGTGGGTTCGGTTGGGCTGATCGAGTTCATTTTGGTGCATTGGCTAGGGATGTAGCGCCCGGAGTGCGAGTAGCGCGCGAGGATCAACGTTCCCGCGGCAGCTCCGCTATTGGGGCAGCGACCTGTGGAGGTCGTTCGCGGTGCTGCATTGGTTGAGCTGCCGGATCTCGTGTGTCGGGTGCGCTAGGTGCGCCGTGCGGTGTAAGCCGAGGGGGATGAGGCCCGCCGAGTCCTTCCATGTAGCCGAGAATGTAGCCATGAGACACCGGTCGCGCCCGTTCACGGGTATCGGAGAGCATCGGTGAAGTGGTCGTGACCTGCGGTGACGTACTGGTCCGTACGGTTGCGGATGGGGTGCCTTGATCTGGGGGTCAACGGGTCCTGAAGTCGACTGCCGATGTCTGACATCAGTTCTACTGTCAGCGTCGGCCTGTTCCGAGCGAGCGGCGATCGTGCAGTCTCCTGTTCCAGTCATCGGGAACTGCGTCACGAGGGCCAGAATCCACGCGCTCCACCGCTGCGGCGTTGATCGGCTTGGCGAGGGCGATGAGATCTTCCGGGTAGACGCGGATCAGCCGGGGACCGGTGCGGAAGGCTGGCAGGGCGCCTTCCGCGATGCGGCGGCGCAGGGTCTTGATACTGATGCCGGCGAACTCAGCGGCTTCGGCCAGTGAGAGCATGCCGCGTGTCTGGGCTGCGGGCTGACGTGTGACCATGGCTGGTTCTCCTCCAGGTGACGAGTGCCTCTACCAGGTCCGTGGACTCGCACGAAAGGCCGGCTGCGGGCGTTTCTGATGTGAGTGCGTCGCCTGCGCACTCGAGCCGCGGCGCACCTGCCCGAATCGTCAGGTGGCGCCGTTCGCCAACTCGCTCAGCCGGGCCGCGATCTCCGCGTCTCGTCCGCGCGCCGCGTGCTGGTACCTCATCGCCGCGGCGGGCGTCGAGTGCCCGAGGCGGGCCATGAGCTCGGCCAGCGTGGCGCCCGTAGCCGCTGCGAGGACGGCACCTGTGTGGCGGAGGTCGTGGAAGCGAAGATCCGGGCGGCCCGCCGCGGTGCGCGCCTTCTCCCAGTGCCACGCCAGTGAGGAGGAGGGCATGGGCGTGCCGTCCGAGGAGGGGAAGAGCAGTCCGTCCCTTCCCCACTGTGCGTGCTCGTTGATGTGGGCCCGCACGACGGGAACGAGGTGTGGCGGGATGGCCACGTCCCGGATCCCGGCCTCGGACTTCGGCGTGCCGATGATCTTCTCCCCGCCCACCACGGTGATGCCGCGGCGGACGCGGATGACGCCGTTCTTCAGGTCGATGTCCTTCCGGCGCAGTTCCCGGATCTCGCCGGATCGGAGAGCGCACCACGCGGCCAGCAGCACGGCGAGGCGGAGTCGGGGCGGCATGGCGGCCGTCGCAGCCTCCAGTTGGGGGAGCGTGGCAGGCTCCGTCTGGTGGACCCTCTTCGACCGGCCGGCGCCGGGCACACGGCACGGTGACGCGGAGATCACGTCGTCGGCCACCGCGGATCGGCAGATGGTCCGCATGAGGGCGTACGTGTGCGCCCGGTAGGTGGGACCGGTCAGCGTTCCGAGGTCGTAGTGCCAGTCGGCGATCTCCAGCGGCGTGATGGAGGAGATCTGCTGAGTTCCGAAGCGCGGCAGGATGAAGTCGTCCAGCATCGCGCGGTAGTGCGTGCGGGTGGTGGGCTTCAGTTCGCGTCGGCGTAGCCAGGATTCCGCGTAGTCGCCGAGGGTGGTGGAGCGGGACTTCGTGACGGTTGGCCTGGCCTTCAGTGGCGCCCACGTGCCGGAGGCAATGAGGCGACGCTCGTCGGCCAGCCAGGCCTCGGCGTCCACCTTCGCATCGAAGGTCGTCGGGGCGTAGTGCAGCGCGGTGTCGGGTCCGGTGTAGAAGGCCTGCCAGCGCTTCGACGGCAGTCGTCGAATCTGCCCGAACCCGCGCTTGACCGGCTTCCGTGTGGCCATGATCGCCCCCCTTGGTCCCCATCCTGCACGGCGTGTCGTGCAGGATACGTGCAGGATGAGGGCCCATTTGGCACCCCATCTGTCCACTTACGGACACTGCGAATGTGTCGCATCGTAGCTGGTGAGAAGCCTAGCACCGCAGGTTGAAGCCAGTGCAAGGCACCCCCTGCTGCGCTGGTTCGAGTCCAGTCGCGGGAGCCACGACACAAGCCCTTGACCTGTGGAGACACCGGTCTGGGGCTTTCCTGTTGGTGTGGCCTGTACCGTACATTTGTCGTACAATTGTGCTCCGGAGGTGGTGAACATGAGTGTGACGGCCGATCGCTCGAAGGTGCAGAGAAAGAGCCAGCGCATCGAGGCTCGAGTGACCGAGGACGATGCGCGCGTGATCGCGCGCGCGGCGACGTTGCTGAACGCATCGGTTTCCTCCTTCGTCGTCGAGGCCGCCCTGGAGAAGGCGGAGACGGTGGTGGCGCGGGCGGACCGCACGATCATGCCCGCGGCCCAGTTCGACGAGATGATCGCCGCTCTGGATGACCCGACACCGGTACCGGCGCTCGTCGACCTGATCGACCGGCCCCGCCGGATCACCCACCGGTGACCTCGGCGACGCCCGAGTTCGTCACCGAACTGTTGACCGCCGAGCATGAACTCGACGGGTTCGACAGCGGCGAGGAGGAGACGGGCGCGTGGTTGCGGCGCAACGGGTTGCGTGCCCAGCAGCAGGGCAGCGCCCGCATCCGCGTCCTCACCCGTCGTGGTGACCGCAGGGTGCTGGGGTACTACGCGATCAGTCCGCATGACACGCACCGGGAGGACGTGCCGAGGGCAGCGGCCGGTGGCCTACGGATCGTGCCCGGCTACCTCGTGGCTCAACTCGCCGTGGACCGAAGCCTGCAGGGTCAAGGGCTCGGCGCTGAGTTGTTGCTGGACGCGCTGATCACCATCGCAACTGCCGCTCACACCGTCGGGGGACGACTCGTCGTGGTGGATGCCGTCGCCGAGGGTGCGGTGGCTTTCTACGAGCGGTACGGCTTCATCCGGATCGGTGACAGCTTGCGGCTGTACCAGAAGAGCGCCCGTATCGAGAGTTCTCTCCTGGGCGGGGCTGAGACGCGCCCGCACGGCTAGCCGGTGCATGTCTGTGGGAGTCCACGTCGCTGCTCAACGGCATCGAGGATGAGGTCCAGGCCGTAGTCGAACTCGGCGGCGAAGGAGTAACCCTTCGCCAGCGCGGGGATGACCGCGGCCAGATGCGGGTTGTCCTGCTGCAGGGAGGCCACGCCGGCGGCGTAGGCCTCTGCACCCTCGTCCGCCGTGGAGTCGAAGGGGAGGTTCTGCTCGGTGAGGACGAACCCGTAGACGTAGGCGTCGATGACGGAGAACGTGTGAGCGGCGAGGGCGGCCGAGAAGCCGTTGGCGAGCAGGCAGCCGAGTGCCGCATTGTGGTGGCGGAGCAGCGCGGGTCCGGGGGTGGTGCGGGACTCGATCAGCCCGAGCGCCCAGGGGTGGCTGGTGAGCACGTCCCTGGCCGAGGCGGCGCGCTTCACCATGCCCGCGCGCCACGGCTCGTGCTCGCTTGGCAACTCGATCCTGGCGAAGATCCACTCGGCGAGCGCGTCCAGGAGCGCGTCCTTGTTGGCGACGTGATGGTAGAGCGACATCGCCTCGACGCCGAGTTCCCGGCCGACGTTGCGCATGCTCACCGCCGTCAAGCCGCCGCTGTCAGCGACCGCCACCGCCGCCTCG
>RZYE01000637.1 GCA_009930425.1 Actinomycetota bacterium
CTCCTTGGCGAGCAGCGGGTTCGGGGGCACCCAGAAGCCGCCGCCGGACAGCGCGGTGGAGCCACCGACGTACTCCGACTTCTCCACCACCAGCACCGACAGGCCGGCCTCCTTCGCGGCGAGCGCGGCAAGCATGCCCGTGCCCGCGCCGACGACGACGAAGTCGTACTCGTGCCCGGACTGGCTCTGGGCGTGGGGCTGGGTGGGTGACGGGGCTGCGGACATGGAGGCCTCCTGCCTTGTGGGCGGTGTGTTGTGGGTCACGTGAAATACTACCGGGCGGTAGGTGTTGGGCAAAGGGCCGGGGTGGGGGAATACTCGGGGGATGGTTGGGCGGGGCAGCTATCGGGGGACGGCGGAGACGCGTGCCCGGATCGTCGAGGCGGCGTTCGCCGAGTTCTCCGCAGGCGGGTACGAGGCGTCGTCGTTGCGGACGATCGCGGCGGCAGCGGGATTGAGCCACCCCGGCCTGCTGCACCACTTCCCCACCAAGCAGGCCCTACTCGAGGCGGTGCTGACCGCGCAGGAGGCGGCGGGCCAGGAGGCGTTCGACGGTACTCCGGCCCCGACGACGGCGGCCGAGCTGGCCGACGTCGTGAGCGCCGCCGTCGCCCTCGATCGCCGGGCGACGGCGCTCGTCCAGCTGCGTGCTCGTCTCGCCGTGGCCGGCGGGGACCCCGAGCACCCGGCGCACAACTTCGCCGTGCGCCGCTACCAGCGGTTGGCGAGCCAGATGGCGGGGCAGATCGCGGCGTTGCCCGAGGGTGAGATCGGGGGTGGCGTGCGGCCCCAGGAGGCGGCCGACATCCTCCTCGCCACCATCGAGGGACTCCTCGTCCGTGGCCTCACGGAGCCCGACCTCGACGTGCCGGGGCTCGTTCGGCTCGCGGTCCTGCGGGTGGTGGGCGGCTGAGGGCTGGGCGGTTGGATGGGCGACGCCGTCCCTGGCAGCATCGCCGCGTCGGGCTCTTGCGCATGCCCTTGAACGGGGGTTCAATGACGTGACCACGCACGTGCCGAGGACAGTGAGGTGAAACCGATGCAGAAGATCGTGCCCAACTTGTGGTTCGACCACGTCGCGGCCGACGCCGCC
>RZYE01000638.1 GCA_009930425.1 Actinomycetota bacterium
CTCGACCTCGAACCGGACGCCCTGCGGTTCTGTGCCGGCTCCATGTACTGGACGCGGGCGTTCGTACTTCAGGGCCTGCGCGCGCTGAACCTGACGCGCAAGGACTTCGACAAGGAGCCGGCTCCCATTGACGGCACGACGGCGCACGCCGTCGAGCGCGCGATCGGCATCCTCACGACCGAGGCAGGGCTCCGTCTCGAGGCGACGGACACGCTGGATCGGGACGACGACGGCGGCTGGGCTCGCTTCGCGCACGACGCGCCCCGGCAGCCAGCGGTGTCCCTGGTCCCCTTCTACCTCCCCCAGTTCCATCCCGTCCCGGAGAATGATCGTTGGTGGGGGAGGGGCTTCACCGAATGGACCAATGTGACTGCGGCGCACCCCGTCTACCTGGGGCACTACCAGCCGCGTCTTCCCACCGATTTGGGGTTCTACGACCTGCGGCTCGACGAGGTCCGTGAACTCCAGGCTGCGATGGCCCGCAACCACGGGATCGCCGGGTTCATGTACTACTACTACTGGTTCAGCGGGGAGCGCCTCCTCGAGCGGCCGATCGAGGCGTTGCGCGCCTCGGACCTCGACTTCCCGTACTGCATCATGTGGGCGAACGAGAACTGGACGAGGCGATGGGACGGCAGGTCCTCAGACATCCTCATCGGGCAGGACTACCATCGGGTTCCCGCCGAGTCGTTCATCGACGATGTGCTGGAGTTCCTGTCCGACCCGCGTTACGTCAGGGTCGGGGGCAGGCCCCTCTTGGCCGTGTACCGGCCGGGTCAGATGGTGGACTTTCCCAGCGTGGTCGCCCATTGGCGGCGTCGCGCCCGAGAGCACGGGCTCGGTGAGCTCCTCGTGCTCTCCGTGGATGTCGCGGAGGAGTTCGACGGCCTCGGCGGGGGAGCCCGGGCGCACGGCCTCGACGGCCGGCTCGGATTCCCGCCACACAACCTCCCCTGGAAGCCCGGGCCCTCGCACAGGATCAACCTGCACCCCGACTTCCGAGGCAACGTGATGTCCTACCAGGAGCTGGTCAAGGACGCCATCACTCGGCTCAGCATGCTCGACGACCACGACCATCCCGGCGTGATGGT
>RZYE01000639.1 GCA_009930425.1 Actinomycetota bacterium
GCCTGCCGTGACCACGGTGATCTGGGTGGACACCTCCGTCCTCGCCTACGCGGCCGGGGGCACCCATCCCCAGCGTGAGCACTGCCGGCAGCTCGTGGCGGCCGCGGCCGCCCGGAGGGTGGAACTGCACGCGAGCGTCGAGATGGTGCAGGAGCTCCTGTTCCACCGGATGCGGCGCACCTCGCGCGCGGAGGCGGTGGCGCAGGCCCGCTTCGCCGCAGGCCTCTGCGTGCTCCATCCCTTCGACGGCGCGGTGCTCAGCCGTGCCCTCGAACTGGTGGCGGTCTCCGAACTCGGCGGTCGCGACGCCGTCCACGCTGCCTCAGCACTCGTGGCGGGTTTCACCGAGATCGTCTCCGCGGACCGGGACTTCGACGCCGTCCCCGGATTGCTGCGGCAGGACCCGATGGAGTTCCGGGTGGGCTGACCGGGCTGGGTGCCCTCAGCCCCGCGCTGCCCGAGCTTCGGCGGCGCGGGCGAGGTCGGTGAGGTCCTGCTCGAGGGTCTTGCGGACCATGCGCAGCCCGAACCGACCCATCAGCTTGACGAGCGGGTTCTGCGGCGCAGTTGGGGTGCCGGCGAACGTCATCGTCACCTCGGTGCGGTCCGCGCCGAGCGGCGCGAACGCGAACGTGGAGACGTAGTGCACGCCGTGGTTGTCCGCCTCCACGGTGTACGACGACGGCGCCGCCGCCTCCGTCACCACCATCTCCTCCGTGGCCTCGCGCCCCATCATGGTGCGCGTCTCGCGCCACCGGGTGCCGACCCCGAAGATCTCCCCCTCCAGCACCTCCACGCGGGTGACGCCGCTGAGGGTCTCGGGCGCGGCGGCCAGGTCCGTGGCGACTGCCCACACCGTCTCGACGGGTGCGGCGACGGTGCGGCTGACGGTGACGGAGTCGGATGGCATCGGATGGCTCCTCGGAGATGGTGGCTGTCGGGCGTGGCTCTCCAGTGTGCCTCATTCGCTCGTCCACGCTGCCGTGGGCTGGTTAGCCTTTGAGCAGGTCAGGCCTCTCCCTCGCTCTTCCCTGGGCGCCGCCCTGCTCCCGACCCAGGCCGTACCGTGCCCGGGGCCGGACCGAACC
>RZYE01000640.1 GCA_009930425.1 Actinomycetota bacterium
AGACCCTTGATCCAGAGGACTTCACCGACGCCCAGGCCATCGCCGCGATCGCCCGGATCACCCGCGGGAACTTCCGGCTCCTGGAACGGCTCTTCCCCCAGGTCGAGCGCGTCCTGAGGATCAATGAACTCGACACCATCACCAACGACGTCATCGAAGCCGCCGCCAGCACCTTGGTCATCGGCGTCAGCTGACCGCCAAGCGCCACCCACAGAAATCCCGCCCATCTAACGGCGCAGACCACAGACCGCCGGCCCTCGGCGGGGCCGCTCGCACCCCATTACGATGAGGACTCATTTGGAAACCCAGCCCTCCCGTAGTGAGCCGGTTCGATAGCGTGGGCTCAGCGCCAGGAACCGCCCTTCGTCAAAGGAGATGAGTTGGATGCGAACACCCACAGAGCCCAGTCCTACGATTGACGACAGTCCTCGATCATCCGGAAGAAGAGCAATCTGGCCGGCGATCGCCGTTGCTCTCTCCACAGCAGTTCTCGTGCACGTACTCCTCGCCCCCACCTCGGGGATCGACACTCAACCGCCCGAGTGCTACTCCTACTTCGGCTACGTGGTCCCCTGCAGCTCCGGATTGTGGGTCGGGCTTGCCCTCGCCGCAGGAGCAGTGGCCGGCGCCGTCGTGTACGCGGTACGGCGACGCCGCAAGTAACTCCTCGCCCGAGAGCGTCCACAGCCCCCGCGCTGGCCGCAGGCACGGCGCAGAACTCCAACGCACCGCCACATAGCGCCGACAGAACCCCGCCATTCAACGGCGCACACCACAGACGAAGAGGAGTTCGTCGCGGCCGAGTGCGCGGTACCGGTGGGAGAAGCCGAGGCGGGAGTAGAGCTGGGGGTAGTGGCGGAAGCGTTGGTCGATTCCGGGCATGCCGATGAGGATGATCGCGAGGCGGGTGCGGTCGTGCCGGTCCCGGAGGAGTTCGAGTGCGGTGGGGGTGAGTCGTTCGGCTTCGTCGATGATGAGGAGCTGGACGAGCTCTGCTGGCCTGTCTGGGATGGGTGGCACGGGGTTGAGGGTGCGGAGGTGTTGGTCGGCGCAGATCCCGACCTTGCGCTGCCAGTAGCTGATCTC
>RZYE01000641.1 GCA_009930425.1 Actinomycetota bacterium
TGTGGGATGATGGGGCATGCCATCATCTGTTGTGGAGATCAGCGACCAGGACCGGCTGACCCTGGAGTCGTGGACCCGGTCGCGCACGGTGTCGGCGGGGCGGGTGGAGCGGGCGCGGATCGTGTTGGCCGTCGCGGATGGGGCTGGTACGACTCAGGCGGCAGCCCAGGTGGGAGTGTCGCGCCCCACGGTGATCAAGTGGCGGGACCGCTTCGCGGCAGAGGGGATCGCGGGGCTGGACGATGAGCCCCGTTCCGGGCGGCCGAAGAGGATCGATGACGCCGCGATCCTGGCCGCGACGTTGGAGCCACCGCCGGAGCACCTGGCGGTGACGCACTGGTCGACGCGGTTGCTGGCCGGGCAGTTGAAGATCGGGGACGCCACGGTGGCGCGGGCGTGGCGCAAGTACGGGATCAAGCCATGGCGGCGGGAGACGTTCAAGTTCTCCACCGACCCGGAACTGGAGGCCAAGGTCCGTGACGTGGTCGGCCTGTACCTGAACCCGCCCACCAACGCGATCGTGCTGTGTGTGGACGAGAAGTCCCAGATTCAGGCGTTGAACCGCACCGCACCCATTCTGCCGGTGCGTCCCGGGCTGCCGGAGAAGGCCACCCACGACTACAAACGCAACGGCACCACCACCCTGTTCGCCGCGCTCGAGGTCGCCACCGGCAAGGTCGTGGACCAGTGCTACGACCGACACGGCAAGGCCGAGTTCGGGGACTTCCTCCGCAAGGTCGCCAAGGCCTACCCCCGCCAGGAACTGCACGTCGTGGTGGACAACTACCACACCCACAAACACGCCGAGATCAAGGAATGGCTCGAGAAGAACCCCCGGGTCACGCTGCACTTCACCCCGACCTCGGGATCATGGCTGAACCTGGTCGAGGTCTTCTTCGGGATCATCACCCGCCAAGCCATCCGCCGCGGCTCCTTCGACTCCGTTCCCCAGCTCGTGGCCGCCATCCGGGCCTTCATCACCGGCTGGAACGACCGCGCCCACCCCTTCACCTGGACCAAGACCGCCGACGAGATCCTGCCCCACGCCACCCGTAAACGAGATTCAGACGCGCGACACTAG
>RZYE01000642.1 GCA_009930425.1 Actinomycetota bacterium
GTACACCCGCACCCCGGCCCGCAGGAGCGGCTCGATGTAGGTGTTGGCCGCGTACCACGCGCTCTTCTTGTCCGGGATGCCGGTCATCATGAGCCGGACGTCCAGCCCGGCGAGCGCCGCGTTGATGATGGCGGCCTGCACCTCGGCCGTGGGCACGTAGTACGGCGACTGGATCCACACGCGCTCGCTCGCCTCCCCGATCCCCACCACGTGCGCGCGGCGCGCCACCTCCCACACCGCGTCGACGCCGGTGCTCACCGTCAGGGCCGGAGTCGCCCGCTCGCCCGGCGGGTACTCGGTGGGGAAGAACCGCTCCGTGAACAGGTCCTCCTTCTCCACGTCCAGCCAGCGCGCCGCGAACATGGTCTGTAGCGCTGCCACGGCGGGTCCGCCGTAGACCACGTGGGTGTCCCGCCACGCGGGGTACCGCTTGCCGCCGTCGATGTACTCCTGGCCCACGTTGCAGCCGCCTGTGTAGCCGAGCACGCCGTCGATCACCACGATCTTGCGGTGGTTGCGGTAGTTGGCCTGGCCGAGGTCCCGGACGTCGTAGGAGACCTTCCCGCCAGCGGCGGTGAGCTGCTTGAGCTGGTCCTTCCGGTAGATGATGTTGCCGATGTAGTCGTTCAGCATCCGTACCTCGACTCCTGCGCGGGCGCGCTCGGACAGGATGTCGATGAGGTCCTGGGTCAGTTCGTCCCGCTCCCAGATGAAGTACATGAGGTTGATCGTGTCCCGGGCCGCTGCGAGGTCCTTCTTGAGCTGGTCGAACTTCTCGCCCCCGGAGGCGAGGATCCGTACGTCGTACGCCGGGAGTGGGAACGCCCCCTCTCCGGTTTCCGCGAGCTCGAGGACCTCGGCGAAGCCCAGCTCGCGGGCGGTGTCCTCACCTTCCGCGATCTCGGCGGCGAAGCGGGCGCGGATCCGGGCGTGCACCGGTCCGGCCCTCCCGGCCAGTCTCTCCCACCAGCCACTGAGCATCGTCCGCTTCCGGAGGTTCCGCCCGAGGAAGAAGTAGAGCACCAGGCCCACGCCGGGGAGCAGGAACATCAACAGCAGCCACGTGAGCGTCCGGGTGGGG
>RZYE01000136.1 GCA_009930425.1 Actinomycetota bacterium
ATCTACGTGGTGCTCAACATGCGCATCATGACCCGCATGGGGGCCGCCGCCCTGAAGCTCATCGGCGAGGGCCAGTACTGGGTGCCCGCCGTCCACACGGTCGGTTACCCGCTCGTGGACGAGGATGGCACCACCCGCGAGGACGTCCCGTGGCCCTGCAACGAGACGAAGTACATCACCCACTTCCCGGAGACCCGCGAGATCTGGTCGTACGGTTCCGGCTACGGCGGCAACGCGCTGCTCGGCAAGAAGTGCTACGCCCTGCGCATCGCCTCCGTGCTCGCCCGCGACGAGGGCTGGCTGGCGGAGCACATGCTCATCCTGAAGATCACCGGCCCTGACGGGCGGGTGTACCACCTGACGGCGGCGTTCCCGAGCGCGTGCGGCAAGACCAACCTCGCGATGCTCCGGCCCACGATCCCGGGCTGGACGGTCGAGACGATCGGCGACGACATCGCCTGGATGCGCCAGGGCGAGGATGGCCGCCTCTACGCCATCAACCCCGAGGCGGGCTTCTTCGGCGTCGCCCCCGGCACCTCGATGGACACCAACCCGACCGCCCTGGCGGCGCTCGACCACGACACCATCTTCACCAACGTGGCGATGACCGACGACGGCGACGTCTGGTGGGAGGGCATGACCAAGGAGCCGCCGGCGCACCTCACCGACTGGCAGGGCCGCGAGTGGACGCCGGAGTCCGGCGTGCCCTCCTCGCACCCGAACAGCCGCTTCACCGTGCGGGCGGACCAGGCCTCCTCGATCTCCCCCGAGTGGGAGGACCCGACCGGCGTGCCGATCGACCTCATCCTCTTCGGCGGGCGCCGCGCGACCAACGTGCCGCTCATCTCCGAGTCCTACGACTGGGACCACGGCGTGTTCGTGGGTGCCACCGTCTCCTCCGAGCAGACCGCCGCCGCCGAGGGCGCTGTGGGCGCACTCCGCCGCGACCCGTTCGCGATGCTGCCCTTCTGCGGCTACAACATGGCCGACTACTGGGCGCACTGGTTCCGTGAGGGCGAGAAACTCGGGGACAAGGCCCCGCGCATCTTCCAGGTGAACTGGTTCCGCAAGGACTCCGACGGCTCCTGGCTCTGGCCGGGCTTCGGCGACAACGCCCGTGCGATCGAGTGGGCGCTGCGCCGGATCAACGGCGAGGTGGAGGCCGTGGACACCATCTCCGGCCGCATCCCCGCCCCCGGGGACCTCAACACCGAGGGCCTCGACCTGGCGGAGGGCACCTACGAGAAGCTCTTCGCCCTCGACCCGGAGGCCTGGAGCCTCGAGGCCGACCTGACCGAGGAGTACTTCGACCAGTTCGGGGAGAGGGTCCCCGCCGAGCTGCACGAGCAGCTCGAGAAGCTCCGCGAGCGCATCGCGGCAGCTCGCGAGGCCTGATCCTCCCACTCATGATGGCCCGGCGGCGCCCCCGCCGGGCCATCGCGTGTCTCGCCCACCGGTGATGCCGGCGGGTACGTCACCCCTCCCCGTTAGGCTCACAACGTGAAGATCCTCCTCCTCGGATCCGGCGGCCGAGAGCACGCCATCGCCCGTGCGCTCGCCGCGGACCCCGCCGTCGACAGCCTCGTCGTCGCCCCGGGGAATCCCGGGACAGCGAGACTGGCCCGCAACGTGTCCCTCGCGATCACGGACCCCGACGCCGTCGCCGCGCTCGCGGTGGCCGAGGCCGCGGACCTGGTGGTGGTGGGACCCGAGGCGCCCCTCGTCGCCGGAGTCGCCGACTCCGTCCGCGCCGCCGGGATCCCCGTGTTCGGGCCGTCCGCCGAGGCCGCCCGCCTCGAGGGCTCCAAGGCCTTCGCGAAGGACGTCATGGCTGCGGCCGGCGTCCCGACGGCGATGGCGCGCGTGTGCACCACCATCGACGAGGTCAGGGACGCGCTCGAGTCCTTCGGAGCCCCGCACGTCGTCAAGGACGACGGGCTGGCGGCCGGCAAGGGCGTGGTGGTCACCGAGGACGCCGGCGAGGCACTCGCCCACGCGGCCCGGTGCCTGGAGAGGCCGGGGGAGCCGCGCGTCGTCGTCGAGGACTTCCTCGACGGCCCCGAGGTGTCGCTCTTCTGCCTCTGCGACGGCGAGGACGTGGTGGCGCTCGCTCCCGCCCAGGACTTCAAGCGCGCGTACGACGGCGGGGAAGGGCCCAACACCGGGGGCATGGGAGCCTACTCGCCCCTGCCCTGGGCCGACCCGGACCTGACCGAGGAGGTGCTCGAGCGCGTCGCGAGGCCCGTGGTGCGGGAGATGGCCGCGCGTGGGACGCCCTTCGTGGGCGTGCTGTACTGCGGGCTGGCGCTCACCTCACGCGGGCTGCAGGTGGTGGAGTTCAACGTCAGGTTCGGCGACCCGGAGACACAGGTGGTGCTCGCCCGGCTGCGGACCCCGCTCGGCGGGCTCCTCGACGCGGCCGCTCGCGGCGCACTGGCGACGGCGGAGGAGCCGCGCTGGTCCCACGGGGCGGCGGTCACCGTGGTGCTCGCCTCCGAGGGCTACCCAGGTCCCGTGCGGGACGGGCGCGAGATCACCGGCATCGACGCGGCCGAGGACCTCGAGGGCGTGCACGTGATCCACGCCGGGACGCGCCTCGCCGAGGACGGCCGGTTGGTCAGCGCCGGTGGCCGCGTGCTGTGCGTGGTGGGCGAGGGCGACGACGTCGCGCAGGCCAGGGAACGTGCGTATCGGGGCGTGGCGGCCATCCATTGCGAGGGCGCGCATCATCGGCATGACATAGCCTTCGGTATTGGGGAGTTGAACGGTCAACCGTGAGCAGGGGGGCTAGCCTCATCGCAAGGGTGCGTGGACGGGGAGGGACAGATGTACGACCTTGACGGCTGGGCGCACCTGTCGTCCGGCAAGGTCCGCGATCTCTACGCTCCGCAGGACGTCTCGGCCCATTGGAGCGGGGACGTCATCCTCGTGGTCGCCTCCGACAGGATCTCCGCCTTCGACCACGTGCTGCCCACCCGGATCCCTGACAAGGGAAAGATCCTCAGCCAGCTGAGCCTGTGGTGGTTCGACCAGCTCTCCGACGTGGTCCCCAACCACCTGGTCAGCCTCGACGTGCCGGCCGAGGTGCGGGGCCGTGCCATGATCTGCCGCCGTCTCAACATGATCCACGTGGAGTGCGTGGCACGGGGCTACCTCTCGGGATCCGCACTGAGCGAGTACCGCGCGACCGGCGGCATCTGCGGGATCGAACTCCCGGAGGGCCTGCGCGAGGGGGACGAACTCGCGCGGCCAATCTTCACCCCGGCGGCGAAGGCCGAACTCGGCTCCCATGACGAGAACATCACGTTCGAGGAGATGAAGCGCCGCGTTGGGGCCTTCGCCCCGCAGTTGCGGGCGCTGACGCTCGAGCTCTACGGGCGTGCGCGGGAGATCGCGAGCAGTCGGGGGCTCATCCTCGCGGACACCAAGTTCGAGTTCGGGGTCACCCCCGAGGCGAACTTCGCCCGGGACGTGGTGCTCGCCGACGAGGTGCTCACCTCGGACTCCTCCCGCTTCTGGGACGCTGCCGACTGGCAGCCCGGACGCCCCCAGTTCTCCTTCGACAAGCAGTTCGTGCGCGACTGGCTCGTCTCACCGGCCTCGGGTTGGAACCGTCACTCCGACGACCCGCCGCCGCCCCTGCCGGACGAGATCGTGGAGAGGACCCGCGACCGGTACATCGAGGCCTTCCGCAGGCTGACCGGATCCGACCCCGTCCTCTGACGCCGCGTCCTCGTGGAGCTCTGCCCGCATGGTGACCGGGCGGGGCGATTCACCCGGTGCCGCCACTAGATTTGGTGGCATCGCGAGCCGGGAGGTCACTGTGGGACGAATCATCGTCGAGGTCATGCCGAAGCCGGAGCTCCTCGACCCACAGGGCAAGGCGGTGGCCGGCGCCCTTCCGCGGCTGGGATTCGACCAGTTCACGGGCGTCCGTCAGGGCAAGCGGTTCGAGCTCAGCGTTCCTGGCGAGGTCACCGAGGAGCACCTCGCCGCTGCCCGCGTGGCTGCGGAGAAGCTCCTGTCCAACCCGATCATCGAGGACGTCGTTCGCGTGGTGGAGGCAGGGGAGTGAAGGACGCCCGGATCGGCATCGTCACCTTCCCCGGCTCGCTGGACGATCGCGACGCCGCCCGGGCCGTCCGCCTCGCGGGGGCGACGGCGGTGCCGCTCTGGCACGCCGACGCCGATCTGCACGAGGTGGATGCCATCGTGCTGCCGGGAGGCTTCTCCTACGGTGACTACCTGCGCTGCGGCGCCATCGCCCGGTTCGCTCCCGTGATGGAGCGCGTCGTTGACGCAGCGAACGGGGGGATGCCGGTCCTCGGGATCTGCAACGGCTTCCAGGTGCTGTGCGAGAGCCACCTCCTCCCGGGGGCACTCCTGCGCAACGACCACCAGCTCTTCATCTGCCGCGACCAGGCACTCAAGGTGGAGAACGCCTCCACCGCGTGGACCAACGCCTACCACACCGGCCAGGTGATCACCGTGCCGCTGAAGAACGGCGAGGGCGGCTACATCGCCGACGACGCCACCCTCGACGAGCTCGATGCCGAGGGGCGCGTGGTGGTCCGGTACGTGGGGGGCAACCCCAACGGTTCCGCGCGGGACATCGCCGGGGTCAGCAACCGTGCCGGGAACGTGGTGGGCCTGATGCCCCACCCCGAGCACGCCGTGGAGGCCGGCTACGGCCCAGACGGCCCGCTCGGTCCTCACACGGGCACCGACGGCGCAGGCTTCTTCAGCTCCGTCCTCACCCACCTGATGGCGAGCGTGTAGCTCCTGTCGGGGCCTGCATGGATCCTCGCAATCGTCACACCATGGTCACCATGGCGAGGATCGGGGCCTGCACGGATCCTCGCAATGGTGACCATGGAGAGGATCGGAGTCGACGGCGAGGTGTGCGATCCTCGCCTTCGACTCACCACCTCGCCATAGTGACGATGGCGAGGATTCCGACAGCACAGCGCGCGTGTCCCACCCCCAGCCGCGGCTGAGGCTTTGCCGGATCATCTTCCTCTCTTGATCCTTCCTTGCGTTGGCCGAGGTGAACGACGGGTGTCGTTGACTGACCCGGCGTCGCTGTCCACGAGCACCCCTGTGGGGGTGGAGCTGTGTATAACGATGGGCGATCCGAATGTCAAGCGGCTTCGCGCAGCTGATCCACAACTCCGGCGACGTCCGTCGCTGAATGCAGAAACGTTGGAATTGCAACGATCTGTGGGATCTTCCCGCTTCGTCCACCGTGTGTCCACAGCCAGACCCGCGGATTCACACCACCGTCCACATGCCTGTGGACGAAACCTGTGGAAAACCGGTCCTGCCACTGCTGGCAAGGAAA
>RZYE01000643.1 GCA_009930425.1 Actinomycetota bacterium
GAAGATGCAAGCACATAAGCAACCGTTGCCGCGCACACTGGATGTCCGGTGATGGTGGGCCTGCGTGACCAAGCTCCTGCTGGCGCAACGAAACGTTGCTACTTCGAGGTTTACAAGCCCCCCGTTGGGTTTCCCGCAGGCGTACAGCGTCGTCACACCTTCGTCACAGTTCAGTAACGCTCCCTCCGGAACCATCTCGCCGGCTGGCCCGCGAGCGGCGCCGCTGTGAAAGCAGCCTGGCAAAAAAACCCCATGTGATGAGGAACACCACCGTGGCGGCCAGGGACCACGTCCACTCGGCGAGACGTGCGCCCGCCGCGAGCGTCACGGCCACGGCGAGGACCGCCGCCACGAGGGCGAAGGTGAGGCGGCCCCAGCGGTGACCGTCGCGCCGCCACACGTACACATAGGGCAGGCCGGCGGTCACGGCGGACCCGGCCAGATACCCCACAGCCACGCCCAGGATTCCCCGTGAACCTACAAGCGCCCCGATGGTCCCCATGCCGACCACAAACCCGCCCCAGGACATCAACGCGGAGGCCCGGACACCCCGCGGGCCGCGCACGTTGATCGAGTTGACGGCCGCGACCGGGATCGTGGTGAGCAACACCGCCAGCAGAAGCACCCGCAACGCCGGCACGGCGTCCCGGTACTCCGTGCCGAAGACCAGCACCATGAGCGGCTCGGCGAGCAGCGCCACCGAGCCGAAGGCTGGCACCATCACGAGCACGAGCCCCCGGGTCACCCGGTCCGTGATCGCGCGAGTGACGGTCTCGTCCCCGCGACCGTGCTGGCGGGCCATCTCTGGGAACAGCGCCATGGAGAGCGCGCGGGCCACCATCGAGATGGGGGTGGCGAGGGAGATCGCGGCGGCGTAGAGCCCGGCCGCCCGGCCCGCCTCCACGGCGGCGGCGATCACCATGGAGAGCTGCAGGAGCCCCGAGGAGGCGAGGGTGCCCGCCACGCCCCAGGCCACGAAGGTGCCGAGTTCGGCTCGCTCCCGCGCGCCGAGGCGGCCCGGCTCGCGAGCGGGCCGCAGCCAGACGCCGGCCGCGTACAGGCCATAGCCCG
>RZYE01000644.1 GCA_009930425.1 Actinomycetota bacterium
GCCGCGGTCCTGGCGACGATCTCGAAGCCGCGCAGGTAGAGCTCGCGCAGCGTGCGCTCGTCGAGGATCGTGTCGATGACCATGCGGCCGGTCTCCTGGTTGTTGGCCGCGAAGTGCTTCGGGCAGGCCCCGACCCCCTCGGACTGGATCCCGCGGACCATCGCCGCCGCGAGCGTGCCGGAGAGGAACGGGTCCTCCTAGAAGTACTCGAAGTTGCGGCCGCCCCGCGGGTGCCGCTTGAGGTTCAGGCCGGGTCCGAGCAGCACGGCCACGTCCTCCGCCCTCGCCTCCCGGCCAAGGGCGGCTCCCACCTCCTCCAGCAGGCTCGCGTCCCACGAGGAGGCGAGGGTGGCGGCCACCGGGAAGCACGTGGCGGGTACAGCGTCCGCGAGGCCGACGTGGTCCGCGGGCCCTCCCTGCTTCCGCAGCCCGTGCGGGCCGTCCGTCAGCATGACGGAGGGAACCCCGGGGGCCGCGGCCGTGTGCCAGAAGTCGCGGCCGGAGACGAGCCGGATGCGGTCGGTGAGGGGAAGCGCGGTGACGATCTGCTCCGCGCGCTGCCGTGTGGTCATGGTCACGATTCTGCCCCCCATTCCCGGCCCCGACCCGCGGGACTAGACTTGCGGGTCGTGTACATGTCCGCCGCCCCGCGCCACGCGTCCGCCACGCGCGTGGACGAGGACGCGGCCGCGGACCCGGGCCGGAGCGACGGCGCAGGACGCCCGGACGCGGACGCCACGGACGACAACGCCACGGTCGAGGGCAGCGCGGACATGGCCAGCGGGACCGTGGCCGGGGCCCCAGGCCGGCTGTGGCCGCGGGTGCTCGGCCACCTGCTGGCAACCCTCGTGCTCGCCGCCGTGGCACTGTTCACCCTCGAGTGGGTCCACGCCGTCAACGACCCGTGGGTGGACGCCCCCGAGCGCCTCGCGGCGCTGAAGCCGTGGGTGATCGCCGTCAGCGGGCTGGCGATCTGGGGGTTCGTGGGCGTGCTGCACGCCCTCACCGGCCGGCTCTGGCTGACCACCGGGCTCACCCTGGCGGGCACCGCCTTCATCGCGTTCGCCGACT
>RZYE01000645.1 GCA_009930425.1 Actinomycetota bacterium
CCCCTCCGCGGTGGTCACCATCCGGCCCTCGAACCGGGTGACGTCCCGGGTGCAGGACTTGACCGTCTTGCCGTCCACCACCACCATGCACGAGCCGCAACTGCCGTCGTCGCAGCCGTGCTTGACGCTCGTGAGCCCCAGGTCCTCGCGCAGGAACGTCATCAGCGGCTTGCTGCCCGGGATCTCGTGCTCGTGCCCGTTGACGGTGATGGCCATGGGGTCCTCTCAGGTGGCGCGGTTCAGGTGATCGACAGGTCGGGGGCGCCGCAGCGCAGGTACTCGCCCGTGGGAAGTTCGTCCCCCAGCCGCCCCCCGACGACGGCGCGGTGCCCCCGCAGGAACACGTCCCGCACGCGGCCGGTCACCTGCACGCCCTCGTAGGGCGTGTGGTCGGTGTTCTCGTGCAGGTCCTCCGCGCGCACCGTCCAAGTGGGCCGCGGGTCGAGGACGAGGATGTCCGCATCCGCGCCGGCCACGAGCGCGCCCTTCCTCGGGTACAGCCCGAAGTAGCGGGCCGCGTTGGTGGCGGTGACCTCGGCGTACCGCACCGGGTCGAGACGGCCGGCGGCCACGCCCTCGGACCACAGCAGCGCCATCCGGAGCTCGATCCCGGGCGCGCCGTTGGGGGTGTGGGCGAAGTCCGTGGCCGCGGACTTCTGGCCGTGCAGGGTGAAGGAGCAGTGGTCGGTGCCCACGAACTGGATCTCGCCGCTCGCCAGGCCCGCCCACAGCGCCTCCCGGTCCGCTGACGTACGCAGCGGCGGGCTCATGACGACGGCCCGCGACACGAGGCGGTCGTCGTCGGGGCCCCCGTAGGCGGCGACGTCGAGCAGCAGGTACTGCGGGCACGTCTCGGCGACGACGGCGCCCCCCGCCTCCCGCGCCCGCGCCACCGCGGCGAGGCCGGGGGCGGAGGACAGGTGCACCACGTAGAACGGGGCCTCGGCGAGGCCCGCGATCACCACGAGCCGATCGATGGCCTCAGCCTCGAGCACGGCGGGCCGGGTGGCGGCGTGGAAGTGGGGCGTGGTGTGCCCGGCGGCGAGCGCCCGCTGCACGAGGGCGTCGATG
>RZYE01000646.1 GCA_009930425.1 Actinomycetota bacterium
GATGTACCACTGGCGGGAGGTGACGATCTCGAGCGGCTTGTCGCCCTTCTCGAAGAAGTTCGCCTTGCGCATGGTGGGGCTGGGCTCGCCGTCGAGGTCGCCGGAGGACCGCAGCGCGTCCACCACCACCTCGCGGGAGGAGAAGCTGGTCCTCCCGGCCATCGCCTCGTAGACGGACCTGCCGTCCGCGTCGGTGATCCAGTCCGGGGTCTCGCGGAGGATGCGGCCGTCACGGCCGAGCACGGACCGCATCGGAAGGTGGAGCTCGCGCCACCACACGACGTCGGTCAGGTCACCGAAGGTGCAACACATCGCGATGCCAGCGCCCTTGTCCATCTCCGCGAGCGGGTGGGGGAGCACCGGCAGCTCCACGTTGAACAGCGGGGAGGTGACCGTGGTGCCGAACAGGTGCTGGTAGCGCTCGTCGTCGGGGTGGGCGACCAGGGCGACGCACGCCGGCAGCAACTCGGGGCGGGTGGTCTCGATGGCCACGGCGCCGCCGTCGGGACGGTGGAAGTTGACGGTGTGGTAGTGGCCGGGGTAGTCGCGCGCCTCCAGCTCGGCCTGGGCGACCGCGGTCTGGAAGGTGACGTCCCAGAGGCCCGGAGCGGCAGCGGCGTAGGCCTGGCCGGCGGCGAGGTTGCGGAGGAACGCCGCCTGCGCGACCTTCTGGGCCTTCGCCCCGATCGTCTGGTAGTGGTGCTGCCAGTCCACGGACAGCCCGAGGTGGCGCCACAGCGCCTCGAACTGCTGCTCGTCCTCGACCGTGAGGCGTTCGCACAGCTCGACGAAGTTGCGGCGCGAGATGGGCACCTGATCCGAGGCCTTCACGCTCCTGCCCTCCCCGCCCTGCTGCGGGGGCTCGTAGCCCTCCACGTACGGGAGGGATGGGTCGCACCGCACCCCGTAGTAGTTCTGCACGCGCCGCTCGGTGGGCAGGCCGTTGTCGTCCCAGCCCATCGGGTAGAACACCTCGAGGCCCCGCATGCGCTTGTACCGGGCGATGACGTCCGTGTGCGTGTAGGAGAACACGTGGCCCACGTGCAGCGAACCGGAGACGGTGGGCGGC
>RZYE01000647.1 GCA_009930425.1 Actinomycetota bacterium
CCAGGGCGACGGGGAGCAGTTCGTGGACGCGCTCGAAGGCGTCGAGGAGGAGATCGGTGCAGTCCATCGTCCCATCCTCCGCCAAGGGGGCACGGCGCGCGATCCCCCCGCCCGCCGGAGCGGCCAGCGGTTAGCCTGAACCACGAGGAGGTCGAGGATGCCACACGACGTCGCCGCCATCGCGGACACGATGCGCGGCCGCCGCACCCTCGTCGTGACGGGGGCGGGAATCTCGACCGCCGCCGGCGTGCCGGACTACCGCAACACGGGCGCCCCGGAGAGGCGGAGCATCGAGTACGAGGACTTCGTGCTCCACGAGATCTGGTACCGCTACCTGTGGTGGCGCAACGAGATGAGCTGGACCCTCCTGGAGCACGTCTCCCCCACGGCCGGGCACCGCGCGCTCGCGCGCCTCGAGGAGGCGGGCCTCGTGATCGGGATCGCCACGCAGAACGTGGACCGCCTCCACACGCAGGCGGGCTCCCGGCGGGTGGCCGAGCTGCACGGCACCTTCGACGCCGTCGTCTGCCTTCACTGCGGCGCGCGGTTCACGCGGGCCCACATGTCGGAGATGATCCACGCGGCCAACCCTGGCCTCGAGTTCCCCGCCCCGCCGCTCGCCAACCTGGAGATCCTCGCCGCGAAGGATGAGGACGCCGCCCGCCGCAACCCGATCACCGTGCCGGCCTGCCCCCGCTGCGACGGCATGCTGAAGCCGGACGTGGTGTTCTTCGGCGAGCCGCTGCCGAAGGCCCCGGTCCGTGCGGCCAGCGCGATGGCGGGGTCCTGCGACGTGGTGCTCACGGTGGGCACGTCCCTGGCCGTCTCCACCGGCATGTGGGTGGTGATGCAGGCCATGGAGAACGGGGCACAGCTCGCCGTCGCCAACCGTGGTCCCACCGAGGCGGACCGGCTCGCGGACCTGATCGTCGATGCCGAGGCGGACGAACTCCTCGTCGCCCTCGCCGACTCCCTGCTCGAGGACCCGCCGTGACCGTGATGCCTCCCGGCGGCACCCTCGTGCTGCTCCGCCATGGGGAGAGCGTCTTCAACGCCACGTCCACGTTCA
>RZYE01000648.1 GCA_009930425.1 Actinomycetota bacterium
GTTGACCCCCACCTGCAGGGCGAGCGCCACGCCCGCGGCCAGCAGGGCGCGGGGGATCGACGCCGCCCCGAGCGAGGCCGCACTCGCGGTCCCCAGGATCACCGGAGCCAACGCAGCCGGCAGCGTGCGGGGCCGTGCGCCCTCGATCCAGTCGGCCAGCGTCGCCATGGTCCTCCCTCAGCCGCGAACCATCCTAGTGCGCGGCGTCACGGCTTCCGCTCGCCCCTCCCGGCGGCCAGCTCGGCGGCGGCGACGGCGGCCATCGCGCGCCGGTCCACCTTGCCCGGGCCCCGGTGGACCAGGGGAGCGCGCACCACCGCGCGGGGCCGCTCCGCCGGCGCGAGGTGCGCGGTGGCGGCCCGCACCTCGGCGAGCGAGGCCCCCGCCGGTCCGACGGCGACGACGAGCTGCCCCCACGTCACGTCCGGCACCGGGACCACCACCCACGTCCCGCCGAGCGCCGCCAGCGCGTCCTCCACCACCCGGGGCACCACGTTGGCGCCACCGGAGACGATGACGTCGTCCGCCCGGCCCAGCACGCGCAGCCGCCCGTCCGCCCACTCGCCGAGGTCGGCGGTCGCGAGCCAGCGGTCGCCGTCGTCGGCGAGGAAGGGCTGGTCCGGGGTGTCCACGTACCGGGTGGCGAGCATCGGCCCCGTCAGCTGCACCCGGCCGTCCACGAGCCGTACCCGGACGCCGGCCAGTGGCACCCCGTCATAAACGCAGCCGCCGGCGGTCTCGGTCATGCCGTAGGTGGTGATCACCCGCACCCCGGCGTCGCGGGCGCGCGCGGCGACCTCCGGGGCGAGCGCGGCACCGCCCACGAGGATCGCGTCGAGGTGCGCCAGCGCCCCGGGGTCCTCCAGCTCCCGCACGAGCTGGGTTGGCACGAGCGAGAGGTACCGGGGGACGTCGTCGCGGAGCTGGGCCACCCGGTCCGCGAGGAGCCCGTGGTGCACCACGGGCGGCATCCCGGCCAGCACGCTGCGCAGCACCACCTGGAACCCGGCCACGTGGTGGACGGGCAGCGAGGTGAGCCACTGCCCCGGCCCGCCCAGCCGCTCGTGG
>RZYE01000649.1 GCA_009930425.1 Actinomycetota bacterium
CCTGTGGGTGGACAAGAACCTCCGGTCGCACGGCCTGATCCAGGCGTACTCCCGGACCAACCGGATCCTGAACTCGGTCAAGACCTACGGCAACATCGTTTCCTTCCGGGACCTGGAGGACGAGACCAACGACGCCTTGGCGCTGTTCGGCAACGCCGAGGCGAAGGGCGTGGTGCTGCTCAGGCCGTACGGCGAGTACTACGGCGAGTACGCCGAGAAGGTCACCGAGCTCCTTGATGGGTACCCGCCCGGACAACTGGTCGTCGGGGAGGAGAACCAGAAGCAGTTCATTGCCTTGTTCGGGGCGATCCTGCGGCTGCGGAACATCCTGACTTCGTTCGACGACTTCACCGGCAACGAGATCCTCACCCCCCGCCAGCTGCAGGACTACCAGAGCCTCTATCTCGACCTGTACGCGAACTGGCGCACGGTCACGGTCGCGGACAAGGAGACCATCAACGACGACGTCGTCTTCGAGATCGAACTGATCAAACAGGTCGAGGTCAACGTCGACTACATCCTCATGCTGGTTCGCCAGTACCTCGAGACCCACGGTGGGCCCGGGGACGTCGAGGTCCGCGCCGCCATCACCCGGGCGGTGGACTCCAGCCCCACCCTGCGGAACAAGAAGGACCTCATTGAGCAGTTTGTCGACTCCCTCACCGTCGACGCCGACGTCGACACCAGGTGGAAGGAGTTCATCGCCGCCAAGCGCGCGGAGGACCTGGGCCGCATCATCACCGAGGAGAACCTCCGACCCGACGAGACCCAGGCCTTCATTCAGCGGGCCTTCCGCGACGGCGCCATCCCCACCGCCGGCACCGCCATCACCCGCATCCTGCCGCCCGTCTCCAGGTTCACACCCGCCAACCACCACGCCACCAAGAAACAGACCGTCCTGCAAAAGCTCGTCGAGTTCTTCAGCCGCTACTTTGGGCTCATATAGGGAGGAGGCAAAGACCACTGTGATGACTAGGGCATGTCTCTCATATCCGTGACCAGGTGAGGCAGGCGGACAGGACGACGGCGGCACGGTAGGTGATGGCGAGTTTGTCGTAGCGGGTGGCC
>RZYE01000650.1 GCA_009930425.1 Actinomycetota bacterium
CGGATGGACGTCGATCGGCACGAGGTCCTCCTGCGCGGCGAGCCACTGTCGCTGCCGCTGCGTGAGTTCGAGCTGCTCGAGTTCCTCCTGCGCAACCCCGGGCGCGTCCTGACCCGCGGCCAGATCATCGACAGGGTGTGGGGCCCCGACTACGTCGGTGACACCAAGACCCTGGACGTGCACGTCAAGCGGTTGCGCGCCAAGATCGAGGACGACCCCGCGCACCCCACGCTCATCGAGACCGTGCGCGGCCTCGGCTACAAGATGGTGGAGCCGCGCGACTGATCAGAGCCGCACGCCTTGCGAGTGGAGTTGGTCAGCGAGGCTGGTCAGCGGGGCGGCTCGGCCTCGTCGTACGGCGGACGCTCGGCGTCGAGGACGGGGATCCCCTTCGTGAACGTCCCCTCGAAGCGGAGGGTGGCCTCCGTCAGCGCCCCGGCAGGCTCGTCGAGGGACGCGACCTCGAACGCCACCTCCGCTGCCGCCCCAGGTTCCACCCGGACCTGCTCGGAGGATCCCGCGACCTCCACCGTCACGGTGACCTCGGTGTTCCGGTCGTTCGCGACGGACCCGAGCACCCACCCGTCGTCGAAGTTGCCCCCGGTCAGGACCATGAGGTTCTCGACCCTGACACCATCGGTCAGGTCGAGGCGGACGCCGTCCGAGGGGGCGTAGATCACCTGCGTCTGGATCGGGCTCGCCCACCCGCAGGCGCTCAGCGAGAGGGCGGATGCGGCGGCGAGAACACCGAGGCGGGCGGCGCGACGGGGCATGTGCTTCTCCTGGGTGGCCGGGCGGATATGCGCACACTACCGGAGGCTCCCCGTCGTGGCATCCGCACGTCGGCGGGCGTCCCGAGGTGCGAACCCTACCCGATGGGGGTGGTGGGGGTCCATGTTAGAATTGTGGTCTGCACAACCATTCAGGGAGAAGCCTCACATGACCTTTGCCGTCGGAGAAACCGTCGTCTACCCCCATCATGGGGCGGCCCTCATCGAGGACATCCGCACACGCAAGATCCGTGGCGAGGAGAAGCTCTACCTCAGGCTCCGAGTGGCACAGGG
>RZYE01000018.1 GCA_009930425.1 Actinomycetota bacterium
GCTTGTACGACTTGTCCGTCAGACGCGGCCGGGGAGCCTGGGTCCACTTGAACTCCGGGTCCTCCTCGAAGTACTGGTTCATCAGCGGCCAGTACGCCAGGTACTCCCAGTACCGGCAGCGGAACGAGTTCGCCGAGGACATGATCTCGTTGCCGATGGTCAGCAGGATGTCCCGCGGCGGCATCTGGGTCATGCCCGACTGCGCCCGGAAGTCCGGGGTCACGATCTGCTGGTTCCACTGCAACGGCGTCGGCCGGTCAACCTTGATCCCCAGACCCTCAAGGATCTTGGCGTAGTTGTCCAACTGCTCGTTCGCGGCCTCGACCGTCGCGGTGGGACGCGGACCCCACATGCCCCGCATCTCCGAGTCCACCGGAACCTTCTCCGAGGTCGCCGGCTCCTCGTCCGGGATCACCGAGAAGTCCGCACGACCCACGATCACGTGCTTCAGCGGGTCGTAGTCATTCCAGGAATTGACGATCTTCGTCATGTCCACTCCTTCGTGTGTGTTTCCTTGTGTTGGTCGGTCAGCGGCGGCCGGATGGCCGCCGGAGGTTCAGGCGCGGCGAACCTTGCGGCTCTCCACGGGTTCGGGCATCGGGGGCCGGATGTCGTCCGGCCCGCCGTAGTTGCCACCGGGGCTGATGATCGTGCCGGCGTCGCCGGCCACGATCTTCTCGGCGTCCTCGAGCCGGCCGATGGCGGCGACGTCGCCGGTCAGCTCCACGAACCGGCAGGCGGCCTCCACCTTGGGGCCCATCGAGCCGGCGGGGAAGCCACCGGACCGCATGTACGCCGGGGTCGCCCGGCTGATGGCCGACTGCTCCGGGGTGCCGTAGTTCTCCATGACGTTGGGGACGTCGGTGAGCACCATGAGGAAGTCCGCCTCAAGGGCCTCGGCCAGGACGGCAGCGGTCAGGTCCTTGTCGATCACTGCCTCCACGCCCTTGCGCTTTCCGTGCTCGTCGCGGATCACGGGGATTCCACCACCACCGGCGCAGACGACGACAGCGCCCGCCTCGACGAGGGTGCGGATGATCCGGGTCTCGACGATCCGCTGCGGCTTCGGCGAGCCGACCACGCGGCGGAAGTGCGTGCCATCGGGCTTCATGACCCAGCCGCGCTCCTCGCTCAGCTTGGCCGCCTCCTCCTCGGTGTAGACCTCGCCGACGAACTTGGTCGGGTTGTCGAACGCGGGGTCACCGGCAAGGACGAGCGTCTGGTTGACGACGGCGGCGACGTGCCGGCCGTGGAGGTGGTTCTGCAGCGACTGGAGCAGCCAGTAGCCGATCATGCCCTGCGTCATGGCGCCGAGCGTGTCGAACGGGTAGGGCTCGCTGAGCTTCGGGTCGTTGGCGGACTGGAGGGCGAGCACCCCGACCTGCGGTCCGTTGCCGTGCGTGATGATGATCTCGTGGTGCTCGGCGAGCGGGGCCAGGGACTTCACGGCACGGTCGACGTTCTCCCGCTGTGGCCGGGCGTCCGGCTTCTCGCCGCGTTGGAGCAGGGCGTTGCCGCCGAGTGCGATGACGATGCGCATGTCCTCACTCCCCCAGGGTGGCGACCATGACGGCCTTGATGGTGTGCATGCGGTTCTCGGCCTGGTCGAAGACCACGGAGGCCTCGGACTCGAAGACCTCGTCGGTGACCTCGAGGGACTCCATGCCGGTCTTGGCGTAGATGTCCTCGCCCACCGCCGTGTTGCGGTCGTGGAAGGCAGGCAGGCAGTGCAGGAACTTCGCGTCCGGGTTGCCGGTGGCGGCCATGAGCTCGGCGTTCACCTGGTAGGGAGCGAGGAGCGCGATCCGCTGATCCCAGACCTCCTTGGGCTCACCCATCGAGACCCACACGTCGGTGTAGAGGAAGTCGCAGCCGGCGACTCCTGCCGTGGCGTCATCGGTGACCGTCACCTTCGCACCGGTCTCGGCGGCGATCCTCCTGGCCTCGGCCACCAGTGCGGCGTCGGTCTGGAGCTCGACGGGGGCGACCATCCGGACGTCCATGCCCATCATCGCGCCGGCGATGAGGAGCGAGTTGGCGACGTTGTTCCGCGCGTCGCCCACGTAGGCGAACGCGATGTCCGCGTAGTCCTTGCCCGAAGCCTCGTGCATGGTGAGCTGGTCGGCCAGCATCTGGGTGGGGTGCCACTCGTCGGTGAGTCCGTTCCACACCGGCACGCCGGACAGCTCGGCGAGCACCTCGACGTGCTCCTGCTTCTTGCCGCGGAACTCGATGCCGTCGTAGAAGCGGCCGAGCACCCGCGCGGTGTCCGCCACCGACTCCTTGTGGCCCATCTGCGAACCGCTCGGGTCGAGGTAGGTCACGTGCGCGCCCTGGTCGAAGGCCGCGACCTCGAACGAGCACCGGGTGCGGGTGGAGGTCTTCTCGAAGATGAGGGCGATGTTCTTCTTCGCGAGGTGCTGGACCTCACGGCCCTCCTTCTTGGCGGCCTTCAGCTCGGCCGAGAGGTCAAGCAGGTACCTCCATTCCTCGGGCGTGAAGTCCAGCTCCTTGAGGAAGCTCCGGCCCTTGAGGTCGACGCTCATGTCTTTCCTTTCGATTCTCACGTTGGTTGAAATTCAGGTCTCAGAGCGCGTCGCGATGCGTGGGGCAGCTCATGCAGCGCGGTCCACCGCGACCGCGCCCCAGCTCTGCACCGGGTACCGCGATGACGCGCACGCCCTCGGACTCGAGGTACGCGTTGGCGACGGTGTTGCGGTCGTAGGCGACCACCACGTTCGGCCGGAGTGCGAGCACGTTGCACGCGTCGTTCCACTGCCCTCGCTCAGCCGAGAAGTTGCTCTCCGGCGGTGTCAGCACGCGGATCTCCGGTACTCCCAGCGCGCGTGCGATCACCCGGTGCATGTCCTCGCCCGCCGCCTGGGAGACGTCGATCTCGCCCCGCTTCGCACCCCGGGTGACGGTGACGGACGGCAGCATGCCGAGGTGCTTGTACTTCAGGAAGGTGTCCTCGTTGACCATCGTCATGACGGTGTCGAGGTGCATCTGGGCACGCTCCTGCTTCATCACGAGGCCCACCACGGTGTGGACGTCCTCGCTGTTCCACAGCAGGGCCCGGGCGAGGCGTTCGAAACCGGAGGCGCGCGTCCGCTCGGAGATCCCGACGAGGACGGCGCCGTTCCCGATGACCTCGACGTCGCCTCCCTCGATGGTCGCCGGCCCATCGGCCAGGCCGCCCGACCAGCGCGCGAAGTCCTCGCCGGCGAAGCGGGGGTGCCAGCGGTAGACCGCCTCGAAGTTCACGGTCTCGCGCTGGCGCGCGGTCTTCTGCATGGAGTTGATCGAGACGCCCTCGTAGACCCAGCAGGTCGTGTCCCTCGTGAAGAGGTGGTTGGGCAGGCACCTGAGGAGCATGAAGTCACCGGACACGCTCGCGAAGTAGGCCGACGGAGAATCGCCGATGCGCTCGAGCAGTTCGTCCTTGGTGATCCCGACGATGAGGTGCTCGGCCAGCTCGGCCGGGCTCAGCGTGTCGGCGTACTCGCGCATGTAGCGGTTCCCGCTGACGCCGTACCAGCGCTCATCGAAGGTCTCCGTGGAGACGTACTCACGGGCCTCGGGGATCTCGAGCACCTCCGCGAGGAGGTCCTGGATGTAGAGCACCTCCGCACCCTCGGCGCGCAGCGCATCCGCGAACACGTCGTGCTCGCGCTGCGCCTGCTCGGTCCAGAGCAGGTCATCGAAGAGCAGTTCGTCCGTGTTGGTGGGGGTGAGCCGGTCCATCTCGCCGCCCGGACGGTGGAGGATCACCTGGCGGAGCCCTCCCACCTCGGAGCCCACGTGGTACGTCATCGTTCACTCGTTTCGGTTGTCGCGGTATGTGACCCAGCCTACCCAGTTCTGGTACGGGGGTACTAGGGACTTTGGTACCAAAGTTCCAGAATTTTCGACCGCGATCTCCGGCGCACGCCGGGAGGTATCTCCGCCCGCGCCCGGCCGCGTGGCCGTCAGCCTGTCGGGCGACGAACGTGAGGCCTCCCCACCCGGTCAGGTGGGGAGGCCTCGCGTCTGCGCGGTCAGCGCAACTTCAAGTTCTCGGAAGCCAGGTCGACGCCGGCCCCGAACGCATGGTCGCGGCGAGCGGCGAGCTTGGCGGTGAGACCGTAGATCTCGACGAAGCCGCGCGCCTGCGACTGGTCGAAGGCATCACCCTCGTCGTACGTGGCGAGGTTGAAGTCGTAGAGGGAGGTCTCGGACCGCCGGCCCGTGACGGTCGCCCGCCCGCCGTGCAGGACCATCCTGATGTCACCGGACACGTAGGCCTGCGTCTCCTCGATGAAGGCGTCGAGGGACCGCTTCAGCGGGGAGTACCACTGCCCGTCGTACACCAGGGTGGTCCACCGGTCCTCGATGCCCTTCTTGAACCTCGCCTGTTCCCGTTCGAGCGTCACGTTCTCGAGTTCGCGATGCGCCGCGATGAGAGCCATCGCGCCGGGCGCCTCGTAGACCTCCCTCGACTTGATGCCGACCAGCCGGTCCTCGACGATGTCGATCCGGCCGACTCCCTGTGCACCGGCACGCCGGTTCATCTCCATCACTGCCTGGAGGGGGGTGACGGGTTCGCCGTCGATGGCCACCGGGATGCCCCTGTCGAATGTCACGAGCGCCTCGTCCGGAACCGGGGGGTAGGCCGGGTCGTCGGTGTAGTTGTAGACGTCCTTGGTGGGGGCGTTCCAGATGTCCTCCAGGTACCCGGTCTCGACGGCCCGGCCCCACACGTTCTGGTCGATCGAGAAGGGGTTGTGCTTCGTGGTCTCGATCGGAAGGTGGTGCGCCTCGGCATACTCGATCGCACGATCCCGCGTGAGGGCGAGATCCCGGACCGGTGCGAGGCATCTCAGGTCGGGAGCCAGGGAGGTGATCCCCACCTCGAAGCGCACCTGGTCGTTGCCCTTTCCCGTGGAACCGTGTGACACCGTCGAGGCCCCGAACGTGCGGGCCGCCCGCACGAGGTGCTTGACGATCACCGGGCGGGACAGGGCCGAGACCAGCGGGTAGGCGTCCATGTAGAGGGCGTTCGCCTTGAGTGCCGGCATGCAGTACTCGCTCGCGAACTCGTCCCGGGCATCCGCCACCCAGGCCTCGACGGCGCCGCAGTCGAGAGCGCGCTGGCGGATGACGTCGAGGTCCTCCCCACCCTGTCCGAGGTCCACGGCGACAGCGATGACCTCCATCCCCGTGGCCTGCTCGATCCAGCCGATCGCCACGGAGGTGTCCAGTCCGCCCGAGTAGGCGAGGACGACGCGCTCAGTCATGGGGGTTCTCTCCTTCTGTCGAGGCGAGGGTCCCCGCCAAGGCCTGGGTGAACGACTCCGCCTGATCACGGGTCAGGATGAGGGGTGGCGCGAGCCGCAGGGTGGTCGGGTTCACGTTGTTCGTGATGAAGCCCGCGTCCAGGAGTGCCTGCTGCACGGGGCCTGACGGCCGATCGAGTTCCACGCCGATCAACAGGCCCCGGCCGCGCACCGCGACGACGCCCGGGACCGCCGCCAACTCGGCGCGCCACCACTCCCCCAGCGCCGCGACGTGGTCGAGGAGCGGGAGGACCTCGCCGATGACCGCCAGCGCGACGGCGGACGCTATCGGATTGCCGCCGAAGGTGGTCCCGTGCTGGCCCGGCAGCAGCAGTCCGGTCGTGGGGCCGTAGCCGATCACCGCGCCGATCGGGAATCCTCCTCCGAGGCCCTTGGCCATGGTGACGATGTCCGGGGTGATGCCCGTGGAAGGGTGTGCGAGCCACTCGCCGGTGCGCCCGGCCCCGGTCTGCACCTCGTCGACGACCAGCAGTGCACCGGACGCGCGCGTCAGGTCCCGAGCTGCCCGGACGTAGCCGGGATCGAGGGGCCTGACCCCCGCCTCGCCCTGGATGACCTCCACGAACACCGCGGCGACGTCGTCGTCGAGCGCAGCGGCCAGCGCTTCGACGTCGCCGGGTGGGACGAACGTGACGGGGTGGAGCGGTTCGAAGGGCTCCCGGTAGGCGGCCTTGGCAGTGAGGGACAGCGATCCGAGGGTCCGGCCGTGGAAGGAGTCCTCGAGCGCGACCATGCGGCCCCGCGGCCGGTGGCGGAGCGCCATCTTGATGGCCGCCTCGTTGGCCTCGGTGCCCGAGTTGACGAGGAAGACCCGGGAACCCTCCGGTGCGCGTGCCAGCTCCAGCAGTCGCCCGGCGAGTTCGAGCTGGGGCGGCGAGGTGAAGAAGTTCGAGATGTGCCCGAGCGTGCGGACCTGCTTCTCGACGGCGGCGACCACCGCGGGATGCGCGTGGCCGAGCACGTTGACGGCGATGCCGCCGAGCAGGTCGAGGTAGCGCTTGCCCGTCTCGTCCCAGACCCACGGGCCCTCGCCGCGCACGAGCAGCCGCAGCGGGGTGCCGAAGACGAAGAGGCGGGAGGCGTAGTCGTCCTGCCAGCTCATTCCGCGGCCCCGTCCTGGAGCACGGACGTGCCGACCCCCTCGTCGGTGAAGATCTCCAGCAGCATGGAGTGCGGCTGGCGTCCGTCGATGACGTGGGCCTTCGCAACGCCTCCGCGAACGGCACGGACGCACGCCTCCATCTTCGGGACCATTCCGGCGTCGAGGGACGGGAGCATCTTCTCGAGTTCGCTCACCCAGATCCAGTTGACCAGGGAGTCGGTGTCCGGCCAGCTCGCGTACAGCCCGGGGACGTCGGTGAGGATCACGAGCTTCTGGGCTCCGAGCGCCTCGGCGAGTGCGGCGGCCGCCGTGTCCGCATTCAGGTTCAGGATCTCGCCGCTGGCGTCGGGCGCCACGGTGGAGATGACCGGGATGCGTCCCGTCCGCAGGAGGTCCTCGACCGCGCCGGGGTTGATCGAGGCCACGTCCCCCACGAGGCCCACGTCGTGCTCCTCCCCCTCCACCCAGGCGTGCCGCAGCCGGGCCGTCATGAGGCCCGCGTCGCCGCCGGACAGGCCGACGGCGTACGGCCGGTCGGCGTTCAGGAGCCCCACCAGTTCGCGCTGCACCGTCCCCGTGAGCACCATCTGGACGACGTCACGTACCTCGGGGGTGGTGACGCGGAGTCCACCCCGGAACTCGGAGTCGATGCCGAGCCGCCGCAACATGGCGCTGATCTGCGGTCCCCCGCCGTGGACGACGATCGGGAAGAGTCCCACCTGGCGGAGGAACTGGACGTCGGAGGCGAAGGATCGCTTGAGGGTCTCGTCCACCATGGCGTGTCCGCCGTACTTGATGACCACCCGCGTCCCGGCGAAGCGCTGCAGCCAGGGCAGTGCCTCGATGAGGACGTCGGCCTTCCAGGGGGCGGGAATCTCGCGGGAGTCGTGGATGGAGATCATGTGGAGTACGCGCTGTTCTCGTGGACGTAGTCGTGGGTGAGGTCGTTCGTCCAGACGGTCGCCTCGGCGTCGCCGGCGTGCAGGTCGACGACGACGCTCACCTCCCGTGGAGCCAGGTCGACGAGCGACCTGTCCTCCCCGACGCCGCCGGCGCGGGCGACCTGGACGCCGTTGATCCAGACGTCGAGTTCGTCGGCCTCGAACGGGGCGACCGCGACGGGGACCGTGCCCACCGCGGCGAGCACCCGGCCCCAATTGGGGTCGTTGCCGAACACCGCGGCCTTGAACAGGTTGGACGAGGTCACCGCGCGGGCGACGGCGAGCGCCGCCTCCTCCGTGGTGGCGTTCCGGACCGTCACCGCGATGTCGTGGGACGCCCCCTCGGCGTCCGCGACCAGTTGCCGCGCGAGGTCGGAGCACGCGGCGGTGAGTTCGGCGGTGAAGGCGACCTCGTCGGCTCGGGCTCCGGCCTCGACCGCGCCCGAGGCCAGCAGCAGGACGGTGTCGTTGGTGGACATGCAGCCATCGGAGTCCAGCCGGTTGAACGAGTGCTCGACGGCGCGGGCGAGTGCCCGCGACGCGGCCGCTGCGTCCACCGCCGCGTCCGTGGTGAGGACCACCAGCATCGTGGCGAGCGCAGGATTGAGCATCCCGGCTCCCTTCGCCATCCCGCCGATCGTCCAGCCGTCCCGGGAGCGGACCACCTGCTTCGCGACCGTGTCCGTGGTCAGGATGGCGTGGGCGGCGGCATCGCCGCCGGTCCCCAGGGCCGCGGCCGCCGCGTCCACCCCGGCGAGGAGCGCGGGCATGTCGAGACGTTCCCCGATCAGGCCTGTCGAGCACACGAGCACGTCACCGGCGTCCACGCCGAGCACCGCTGCGGTGTGCTCGGCGGTGGCGTGGGTGTCGAGGAAGCCCTCCGGCCCGGTGCAGGCGTTGGCGCCCCCCGAGTTCAGCACGACGGCACGTGCCCGCCCGTCACCCACGGCGACACGGCTCCACACCACTGGCGCCGCCTGCACCCGGTTGGTCGTGAAGACCCCGGTGGCGACGTCGAGCGGACCGTCGTTGACGACGAGGGCGAGGTCGGGGCGACCGGAGGCCTTGAGGCCCGCGGTGACGCCGGCGGCGCGGAAGCCACGAGGCGCGGTCACGCTCACGGCGCCATCCCGATCGCATGGAGCCCGGCCGTCTCCGGCAGGCCGAGGGCGAGGTTCATGGACTGGATCGCGGAGCCCGCGGTGCCCTTGCCGAGGTTGTCGATGGCACACATGGCGACCAACCTACCCGCGTGGGCGTCCACCCCGACCTGGATGACCGCGCCGTTCGAGCCGGAGACCATCGCGGTGCTGGGCCACTGCCCCTCGGGCAGGAGGTCGACGAAGGGCTCGGCGGCGCAGGCGGCCTCCCACGCGGGCCGGACCTCGGCCGGGTCGGCCGTCAGCGGGGCGGTGACGGAGGCCAGGATGCCCCGTGACATGGGGACGAGGACGGGTTGGAAGGCGACCCGCGGCTCGGGCGCACCGGCGACGCGAAGGTTCTGCTCGATCTCGGGGATGTGCCGATGGGTGCCGCCGACGGCGTAGGGCACCGCGCTGCCCAGGGCCTCGGCCGCCTGGAGGTGCGGCCTGGGTGCCTTGCCCGCACCCGAGTAGCCGACGGCCAGCGTCGCGACGACGTCGCGCGTGTCCACCAGCCCGACCCCGGGTTGCAGCGCCAGGGTGACGGCGGCGACGTTGCAGCCCGGGACCGCGATCGTCCGGACACCGGCGAGGATCTCCCTCTGCGCGCCCGCGTGGTCCTCGCCGGCGTGAAGGAGTTCGGGCAACCCGTAGGGCCAGGTCCCGGCGTGGGGGCTGCCGTAGAACGCCTCCCAGTCGGCGGCATCGCTGAGCCGGAAATCGGCACCGCAGTCGATGACGAGCGGGCCGTCGAGCTCGGCAGCGACCGCCCCCGAGGCGCCGTGGGGCAACGCGAGCACGACGACGTGCGCTCCCGCGAGGGCGTCCGTCGTGGTCCCGACGAGCTCGCGCTCCGCGAGGGGCCGCAGGTGGGGGTGGTGCTGGCCGAGCCGCGTTCCCGCGTTCCCGGCGGCGGTGAGTGCGCCGATCCGTACCTCCGGATGGCCGAGGAGGAGCCGGAGCACCTCCCCGCCGGCGTAGCCGGAGGCCCCGGCGACTGCGACGGTGACAGACATGTGGATAAGCATACGGAGCCGTGAATATATGAACAAACCACCCGGATGTCATGAGCGTCACGTCTGGCAGGATGGAGCGATGAGGGCTGTCCTGGCGCGCGAGAGTGGTGGACCCGAGGTCCTGGAGTGGACGGAGGCGGAGGATCCCCGCCCGGGGCCCGGCGAACTCCTCGTCCGCGTGCACGCCGCGGGCGTGAACTACATCGACACCTATCGACGCTCCGGGGTCTACCCCATGCCGTTCCCGCATGTGCCCGGCGTGGAGGGCTCGGGCGAGGTCCTCGAGGTCGGCGACGGGGCCCCGTTCGCCGTCGGGGAGCGCGTGGCATGGTTCTCGGCACGCGGCAGCTACGCGGAGCTCGCCGTGGTCCCTGCCGCCGAGGCGCTGCGCGTTCCGGCCGGGGTGGACCTCGACACGGCAGCCGCCCTCCCGCTGCAGGGCCTCACCGCGCACTACCTGGTGCGTTCGACCTTCCCCGTGGAGGCGGGTACCACGATCCTGCTGACCGCCGGTGCGGGTGGTGTCGGACAACTCGTCATCCAGCTCGCGAAGGCCCGCGGCGCCACGGTGATCACCACGGTGGGGTCCGCGCGGAAGGCGTCCCTCGCGCGTGACGCGGGGGCTGACCACGTCCTCGTGACGGAGGGCATGGACCTGCCGGAGGACCTGCCCGCCGCCGTCCGGGCACTCGCGCCGCGTGGCGTGGACGTCAGCTTCGACGGCGTGGGACGGGACACCTTCGACGCCACGCTCGCCTGCCTTCGGCCCCGGGGGATGCAGGTGCTCTTCGGTGGGGCCTCGGGCCAGGTGCCGCCCTTCGACCTCCAGCGGCTGAACGCTCTCGGGTCGCTGTACGTGACGCGGCCCTCACTCGGCCACTACGTCGCCGACCGCGCGGAACTCGACTGGCGCGCGGACGAGCTGTTCGGCATGCTCCGGACCGGTGCCCTCCGCGTCCGTATCTCCCTGCGCGAGGGGTTGGCAGCTGCCCGTTCCGCCCACGAGGCCCTCGAGGGCCGAGCGACCACGGGGAAGGTGATCCTCACCGCCTGAGGCTCAATCTGCCGGCAGGTGCTCCGCGAGGTCCGAGGCGATCTGGCGGGCCCAGTCACGGATCTTGTCCCACTCCCGGAAGTCCCCCTCCGGGGCGTTGCCGAGTCGCGCGATCGACCGCTCGCGCAACGACAGGTTCGCCAGTTCGAGCCGGCCCTTGAAGGTCTGGTGGTCGATCGGGTTGATGGCGAGGAGGTGCGGGCCGATGCGCCTGGGGTCCTGGACCGCGCCCACGGGGACGCCGGAGAGACCCACGGAGAAGGCCCACAGGGGGAGGCTTCGCAGCTCCTGGCCGTGATGTGCCATGAAGTTGCGCGCGTTCTCCATCCACTGGGTCATGTAGACCGCGGAACCGAGCACGACGGCGTCGTACCCCTCGAGGCTCGCGACCTCACCGGGTTCCGCCTGCTCCGCCTCGACGCCCGCACCTGCGAGCTCCTCCGCGATTGCCGCACCGATCTCCCGCGTCGCCCCGTGCTTCGACGCCGCTATGACAAGGACCTTCATGCGCCCATTCTCCCTTCCGCCACGTTCATCGTGCGTACCTTTCGTCCTACCCGAGGCCGAGGCGCCGGCACGGCACCTGGTCGAGCGCGGCAGGATCGTCGAGCCCGACCCGAACGTAGCATCCCGAGAGGTGGTCGCCGTCCCCGCGCGCAAGGGCCAGGGCGAGGGCGACGACGTCGCCCGGGTCCGTCCACTCCGTGCGGTCCTCGTGCATCGCCATCGACTCGGTCATGTCGGTGCGCACCACGCCGGGCGCCATCTCGAAGGCCCGGAGCCCGAGTTCGAAACCGGCGGCGTGGATCGCCCCGCCGATGCGGAAGAGGGCGGACTTCGAGGCGGTGTAGGCCGTGGCCGTCGGGAAGTCCCTCGTGCCGGAGCCCGAGTTGACGTCGATGATCCGGCCGCCGCCGTGTTCGAGCATGATCGGGATCACCGTGTGGGCCAGGAGGAACGGTCCCCGCACGTTGACGCGGAGGACGTCCCACCACTCGTCGGGGTCGGCGGCCCAGAGCGGGACCTCTGTGTCGACGCGCCCGGCGTTGTTGATGAGGACGTCGATGGTGCCGAGCTGGCGCACCACCTCGTCCACGGCGCGGACGACGTCGACCTCCCGCGCCACGTCCCCGGAGACCGGGACCACGTTCACCCGCTCGCCGATCTCGGCGACCACCGGGGCGAGGGACTCGGCGGACGTCGCCATGAGGCCGAGGTCGAATCCCGCCTCGGCGAATCCGAGGGCCAGGTGGCGTCCGATCCCGCGGGAGGCGCCGGTGATGAGGGCGGTGCGGGGGCTCATCGCAGCCTCGCCCCCAGTTCGTCAGCCGCCGTACCGATGACCCGAGCCCGCACCTCGGCGATCTCCTTCGCCGTCAGGGTGCGGTCCGCGGCCCGGAACCGCAACGCGAAGGCCAGCGACTTGAGGCCGTCGCCGAGCGCGCCGGAACGGTAGTCGTCGAAGAGGCGGACCTCCTCGGCGAGGTCGCCGGCCGCCGCCCGCACCACCGCGAGCGCCGTCCCGTTGGGGATGGAGGCATCCATCACGAGGGCGATGTCCTCCTTCGCCAGCGGGAAGGTGGACACGGGGTCCACCTGGAGGGCGCCTTCCGGGACGGCGGAGAACACCGCGTCGAGGTCGAGCTCGAAGGCGACCGTCCGGGACGGGAGACCGAGATCCTCCACGACGTGGGGGTGCAGCTCACCGGCGTGGCCGACGACGGCGCCGCCCGCCGTGAGCGCGGCACACCGGCCGGGGTGCCACGGCGCGTACTCGGTCCGCTGGGCCTCCATCCTGACGCCCACCGTCCGGCCGACGAGCTGCGCGAGTTCGATCGCGTCGGCCCAGTCCACGGGCCGGGGGACCCCGAGGGCGCCGCCGGGGGCGAGGGGGCCGGCCGCCAGGGCCGCGACGTGCAGGGGTTGCTCTGGGACGGACTCGTGGATCGCGGCCAGCGTCACCGGATCCGGGAGCTGTGCCACCGGGGGCAGCGGGGAGCCGGCGTGTTCCCCGCCCACGGTCACGAGGCCGGTCTCGACGATGGCGAGGTCGTTGCCCCTGCCCACGTTGCGACGTCCCACCTCCAGGAGCGTGGCGAGCAGCGAGGTCCGCAGGTACGGGGCATCGTCCGCGATTGGGTTGGCGAGGCGCACCATGGTGCGGCGTGGATCGTCCGGCGGGACCTGCAGCCTGTCGTGGACATCGCCCACGAACGGGTAGGACAGCACCTCGTTGAGGCCGTGCTCGGCCAGGGCCCGCATCACGGCCCGGCGGCGCAGTTGGGTGCGCGTGAGGCCGCGGCCCGCGGGTGCGGAGGGCACCACCGAGGGGATCTGGTCGTAGCCGCGGAGCCGCGCGACCTCCTCGACGAGATCCTCGGGCACGACGAGGTCCGTGCGCCAGGTGGGTGGGGTGACGCGGAGGGTCTCGCCCTCACGTTGGACGCGCGCCCCGAGCATGGTGAGGGTCTCCTCCACCTCGCCCACCGTGTAGGGCACGCCGACGATCCGCGCCGGCAGCGTGCCGTCCAGGACAACGGCGGGTGGCGGCGTCGTGGTGTCGAGGTCGGTGACGACGTCGTCGATCACGCCGCCGCCGTACCGCACGAGGAGCTCAGCGGCCATCTGCGCCGCGAACGGAGGCAGTTGCGGGTCCACGCCGCGCTCGAACCGCTTCCCGGATTCGCTCGGGATGCGGTGGCGGCGCGCGGTGCGGGCCACGGTCACGGGGTCGAAGTGCGCGGCCTCGAGCAGGACGTCGGTGGTGGCGGCGTCGATCTCGGTGGACGCCCCACCCATGACGCCGGCGAGCGCGAGGACCCGTTCCCCGTCGGTGTCGGTGATGAGGAGGTCCTCGGGATCCAGCTCCCGGTCGACGTCGTCGAGGGTGGTCAGGCGCTCGCCGGGGCGGGCGCGGCGCACCACGATCGGGGCGGCCAGCTTGCCGAGGTCGTAGGCGTGCATGGGCTGGCCGAGGTCGAGCATCACGTAGTTGGTGACGTCCACGGCAAGGGAGATCGGACGCATCCCGGCCTGCCGGAGCCGCTCCTGCATCCATGCGGGCGACGGCGCCTGTGGATTGACCCCGCGGACCGCGCGCGCGATGAAGCGGTCGCATCCGGCGTTGCCATGGGCCTCGTCCCTGACCTCGACCCCGAATCCGCCCCGTGATGGGACGGGCGGGTGCAGCTGCGTGACCGGGTCGGTGAACCGTGCGCCGGTGGAGTGCGAGTACTCGCGGGCCACGCCCCGCATCGAGAAGCAGTAGCCCCGGTCGGGGGTGATGTTGATCTCGAGCAGCTCGGTGCCGAGCCCGAGGACGTCGATCATGTTGGTGCCCACCTCGGGCAGCGGCCCGGTGAGGTAGCGCTCGAGCACCATGATGCCGCTGTGGTCGTTGCCGAGGCCGAGCTCGTGCTCGGAGCAGATCATGCCGTCCGAGACGTGGCCGTAGGTCCTGCGCGCCGAGATGGGGAACGGGCCGGGGAGCACGCTCCCGGGGAGGGCGACGACCACGTGGTCGCCCTCCGCGAAGTTGTGCGCGCCACAGACGATGCCACGTGACGGCACGTCGGCAGCCTCGGCCCCCGTGCCCGGGGCGTCGTTGAACCGCCCCACGTCCACGCGGCAGTAGTTCACGACCTTGCCGTTCTTGTGCTTCTCCTTCCTGACGGAGAGCACGCGGCCGGCCACGAGGTCCCCGGTGACGGTCGGCGGCGTGATCGATTCCTCCTCGAGCCCGACACGCACGAGGTCGGCGGCGAGCTGGGCCACGGTGGTACCGGCCGGGACCTCGACGTGCTCGGCGAGCCAGGGCAGGGGTACGTAGGGCATCACACGCCCCTTCCGAGAGAGGTGGTTCCGAACTGGGTGGAGAACCTGACGTCGCCCTCCACCATGTCGCGCATGTCGGCGATGCCGTGCCGCAGCATCAGCGTGCGCTCGATCCCCATGCCGAACGCGAACCCGGTGTACACGGCGGGGTCGACGCCGCAGGCGCTCAGCACGTTCGGGTTGACCATCCCGCACCCGCCCCACTCGATCCAGCCGGGCCCGCCCTTCTTCTGGGGGAACCACAGGTCCATCTCGGCGCTCGGCTCGGTGAACGGGAAGAACGAGGGACGCAGCCGCGTCCTCGCCTCGGGGCCGAACATCGCGCGCGCGAAGTGGTCGAGGGTGCCCTTCAGGTGGGCCATGGTGATGCCCTTGTCGACCGCGAGGCCCTCCACCTGGTGGAACACCGGGGTGTGGGTGGCGTCCAGCGCGTCGGTGCGGAACACCTTGCCGGGGCAGGCGATGTACACCGGGAGGTCACGCTCGAGGAGCGTGCGGGCCTGGACGGGCGAGGTGTGGGTCCGCAGCACCAGGTGGGAGCCGGCGCCGCCGTCGTCCACGAAGAACGTGTCCTGCATCTGGCGGGCGGGGTGGTCGGGACCGAAGTTGAGGGCATCGAAGTTGAACCACTCGTGCTCGAGCTCGGGCCCCTCCGCGATCTCCCAGCCCATCGCGGTGAAGTGGTCGGAGATGTCATCCATGAGCACGTTCAGCGGGTGGCGGGAACCCAGGGGCAACCTGTCCGCCGGTGTGGTGACGTCGACGGTCTCGTCGCGCAGGATGGCGAGCGCGGCATCGGCCTCGAGTTCCTCCGTCCTCCCGGCGAGCGCGCGTCCGATGCGGGCGCGGGCCTGGCCCAGGTTCCTGCCCGCGGTTGCCTTGTCCGACGGGGCGAGCGCGCCGATGGCCCTGTTCGCCAACGTGAGCGGGGCCCGGTCGCCCGTGTGCGCGATCCGGACCTCCTTCAGGTCCGCGAGGGTGGCCGCGCCTGCGATCTCGGCAAGCGCGGCGGCGACGGCCGCCTCGATCCCATCGGGATCGAGCGGGGAGAGCTGCTCGGACATGCGTACCTTCCTGGTGGACTGGCGACCAGTTTACGGTCCCGGCACGGCACGCTTCGCTCGCGTCCGCCACCCGCGACCGCCCTCCGACCCCACCACCGACTGGATGTGACCTGTGCCACGCGGGGCGCGCGTGCTATCTTCCCCGCATGCGCGTCGCTGACATCGTCAAGAGGAAGGGGACCACAGTCGTCACCCTTCCGCCCGTTTCCTCCGTCGCCGACCTCGTCGCCACGCTCGCCGAACACGGCATCGGTGCGGTCGTCGTGGTGGACGGCGACGACGTCCGTGGGGTCGTCTCCGAGCGCGACGTGGTCCGCCACCTCATGCACTCGGTCGACCTCTCCACCCCCGTGTCGGCGATCATGTCGACCGATGTGGTGTGGTGCACCCTGCGGGACGACATCCGCGAGCTCGCTGGCGTCATGACGGAACGGCGCATCCGCCACCTGCCGGTGGTCGAGGACGGGCGGCTCCTCGCCATCGTCTCGATCGGAGATGTCGTCAAGCACCGCCTCGACGAGCTCGAGGCCGAGCGTGACCAGCTGGCAGGCTACGTCCACGGCTGAACCCCACGTGGTGTGCTGTGGGCTCACCACGCTGGACCTCGTGTACGAGGTCGACTCGCCACCGACTGCCGACCAGAAGGTCGTCGCCCGTGACCTGCTCGTCGATGTCGGAGGGCCGGCGGCGAACGCCGCGCGCGTGGCGCATGCCCTTGGCTGCCGCGTCACCCTCGTCACGGCGCTGGGCAGCGGACCCCTCGCGGTGCTGTTGCGCGACCGTCTCGCGGGAATCGAGGTGGAGGACGTCGCCCCGCCCGGCCACCGGCCCCCGGTCTCGACTGCGCTCGTGTCCGGCGGGAGGCGCGCCGTGGTCTCCATGAACGCCACCCGCCTGTCCTCCCCCGCCGATCCGATCGTCCGCGGGGACGTGGACGCCCTGCTCGTCGACGGCCACCTCATGGGCCCCGCCATCACCCTGGCGAGCGCCGCACGGCACGCGGGGATCACGGTCGTCCTCGATGGCGGTTCGTGGAAGGAGGGAACGTGGGACCTCCTCCCCCACGTCGAGATCGCCGCCGTCTCCGCCGACTTCGCCCTGCCCACCCGTGGCGACGTCCTCGCAGGCCTGCTGGACGCCGGTGCGGCGGCAGCGGTCCGCACCAACGGCCCGGACCCGGTCGAGGTCCTGACCGCCACGGGTGGCTTCACGGTCGAGGTTCCCGCCGCGACGGTGGTGGACAGCCTGGGTGCCGGTGACGTGTTCCACGGAGCGCTGGTCGCCGCCCTCGCCGGGGGGACGGGCCTCGGTGCCTCGGTCGAGCGGGCGACGGCGGCTGCGAGCGCCTCGGTGGCACATCGCGGCGTGATGGGCTGGCGTCAGCGCAACGCCTCGGCCGAGGCGTAGAGGCACACCGCCGCGGCGGCGGCGACGTTGAGGGACTCCGCGTGCCCGTGGATGGGAATGGCGGCGAGGAGGTCGCACCGCCCTGCCTCGCCCGCCGCGAGTCCGTGGGCCTCGTTCCCGAACACCCACGCCGTCGGCCGGGCGAGCCGCCGCCCGAGGGTGAACACGGACGTGGGGGCGCCTGCGTCCGCGCCGATCACCTGGAGCCCGGCTGACGCGGCCGCGGCGACGGCGTCGTCGAAGGACACGCCGGTGACGACGGGAAGGTGGAAGAGCGAACCCGCGCTCGCCCGGACCACCTTGGGACTCGTGACCTCCACGCCGCCACGGCAGACCACGACGGCGTCGGCCCCGGCGGCGTCGGCGATCCGGATGAGGGTACCGGCGTTGCCGGGGTCCGCGACGTGCGGCAGCAGGACCACGAGGCGCGCCGCGCGGAGGACGTCCAGCCCGGGCGTCGCGGGGGTGTCCGCGACCGCCAGGATCCCCTGGGCATCGGCGCTCATCGCCGCCGCGACCTCGGCGCTGACCCGGTGGAGGAACAGGCCGGCGGCACGGGCCCGCGCCAGCGTGTCACGCTCACGGACGGAGGCGGAGTCCGAGACGTAGAGGTCACGGACGAGGCCCGGGGCATGGGTCACGAGTTCGCGCACCGCCTGTGGGCCCTCGACCAGGAACTGCCGGTGCCGCTGGCGCGCGGAACGCCTGGACAGTCCTGCCACCCTCCCGACCCGGGCGGATCGAGTATTGGTCAGGACGTCCAGGCGTTCGGACATTCGACCGTCAGGCCGCGGGGGCGTTGACGTCCGCGGGAAGGGCCTTGCGGGCCACCTCGACGAGCGCGGTGAACGCAGCCGGGTCGTTGACCGCGAGGTCCGCGAGCATGCGGCGGTCCACCTCCACCTCGGCCAGCTTCAGGCCCTGGATGAACCGGTTGTAGGTCATTCCCTGGGCGCGGACCGCAGCGTTGATGCGCTGGATCCACAGCTTGCGGAAGTCCCCCTTCTTCGCCTTGCGGTCCCGGTACGAGTAGACCAGCGAGTGGGTGACCTGCTCCTTGGCCTTCCGGTAGAGCCGCGAGCGCTGGCCGCGGTACCCGGAAGCCCTGTCCAGGGTGGTGCGGCGCTTCTTCTGGGCATTCACTGCCCGCTTGACGCGTGCCATGGTGTTCTCTCCTTGGTTCTTAGCGGCCGAGCAGCTTCTTGGCCTTCTTGAGGTCCCCGCCGGTGAGCTCCTGCATCTGGGCGAGGCGGCGGGTCCGCCTGGACGACTTGTGCTCCAGGAGGTGGCGACGGTTGCGCTGCTCGTGCATGAGCTTCCCGCTGCCGGTCACCTTGTAGCGCTTCTTGGCGCCCGAGTGCGTCTTGTTCTTGGGCATGTGCTATTCCCTCTCTCCTGGGGCAGGGCTTCCTGCCTCGGCGTTCTCCTCGCGAGCGGCACGCTCCGCCTCCCGCTTGCGGCGCTGGTCGCTCTTCGCCTGCGTCTTCTTCTTCAGGGGGGCGATCACCATCGTCATGTTCCGGCCGTCGAGGCGCGGCTGCGATTCGACGGTCCCGAACTCCGTGACCTCCTCCGCGAGCCGGTGCAGGAGCCGGATCCCCATCTCGGGCCGCGACTGCTCGCGGCCACGGAACATGATCATCACCTTGACCTTGTCGCCGCCCTCGAGGAAGCGGACCACATGGCCCTTCTTCGTCTCGAAGTCGTGCTTGTCGATCTTCAGCCGGAAGCGGATCTCCTTGAGCTGGGTGTTCGCCTGGTTGCGGCGGGAATCCCGGGCCTTCATGGCGGACTCGTACTTGAACTTGCCGTAGTCCATGAGCTTGCAGACCGGGGGACGCGCGTCGGGCGCCACCTCGACGAGGTCGAGGTCCGCCTCCGCGGCCAGCCGGAGTGCGTCCTCCACCCGGACCACTCCGACCTGTTCGCCGGAGGGACCCACGAGACGTACCTCGGGTACTCTGATCCGTTCGTTGATGCGGGGCTCGCTGATGTGAGGTTCTCCTGTTCTGGTGGTCGGCCGCACACGAAGGACCTCCGTGCGCGGGTGCTCACGGAGGTCAAAACAGTCGTGTGGGGGCAAACGCCACCGAGCAGGCGTTGCCGCCTGCCGACCATTACCCGGAACCTGTCGCTGCCGCAGTCGGCGCCTGGGTGGGATTGAATCCGCTTCGCACATCGCAGCCACGAGGTCGCGGCCACAATCGGTCAGCGGCAATGCTACCAGAGACCAGTGGGCCTCACGCGAGTGAGGTCGGATACAGCTCCATCGAGTCGACCCGCTCCCGGAGGACCGGATCGTTCGACAGCGCGTCCGCGGCGCGGGACAGTGCGGCACGCAGCGCCGGGGCGTCAAGGCCGGCCCGGACCGCGACGACCACGCGGATCTCCGTGGTCCGCCCCGGCTCCAGCCGCACGCCGACGAGTTCCCCGATCCCGCCGAGTGCCGCAGCTGCCACGGATCCGAGGTGCTCGTCCGCCCACGCCGGGACCCAGTCCTCACCCATGGCCAGGGCCCGGACGGCCGGCCGTGGGATGAGGACGGGCTCGTCCCCCGGATCGAGCAGCATCAGCCCGTCCGAGACCGTCACCGCGGCCCGGGCCGCCTGCTCGCCGAAGACCGGCACCGGCCGGGCCTCCGGGTTCCACGCCATCAGTGCCGCGAGGGAGGAGAACACCGGCATCGCAGACCTGCCGTCGGCGACGTCGACCGTGACGGTCGCGGCCTGCTCGCACGCCTCCTGCTGGGGGTCGAGGCCGGCCGCCTTCACGTGGTCCACCACCGCACCGGCCCTCGTCCTGCCGGGATGCGCGTGCGCGAGCACGGGGACGAGAAGTCGGCCGCCGTGCATCACCCGCACCACCGCGGGCGTGCGCTCGGGGGGCTCCACCGCCTTCGCCGCGACGAAGGCGGCCGGTCGCGCGCCGTCGTCGCCCGCGAACGGGCTGACGGGCAGGGACCGGCGCGGCCGCGGCGGGGCCGTGGGCAGCGGCGAGACCACCTCGGGCGGCAACGCGGGCTCAGCCACGCGCCACCTCCAGCGCCTCCTCCAGGGTGAACTGTCCGGCGTAGAGGGCCTTGCCGACGATCGCACCCTCCACGCCGAGCGGGACCAGGTGCGTCAGCGCCCGGATGTCGTCCAGGGTGGAGACGCCGCCGGAGGCCACCACCGGGGCGGCCGTACGCTCGCACACCGCCCGCAGCAGGTCGAGGTTCGGGCCGCGCAGCGTCCCGTCCCGGGCCACGTCGGTGACCACGTAGCGGGCGCAGCCGTCGGCGTCGAGCCGGGCGAGGACCTCCCAGAGGTCACCGCCCTCCCGCGTCCAGCCGCGGGCGGCCAGCGTGGTGCCCCGCACGTCCAGGCCGACGGCGATCCGGTCGCCGAAGTCCGCGATCGCGCGCCCTGTCCACTCGGGGTCCTCGAGCGCGGCGGTCCCGAGGTTGACCCGCGCGGCCCCGGTGTCGAGGGCCCGGCGGAGGGTCTCGTCGTCGCGGATCCCGCCGGACAACTCGACCTTCACGCCGAGCTCGCCCACGATGCGTGCCAGGAGGCCGGCGTTGGAGCCCCTGCCGAAGGCGGCATCCAGGTCGACGAGGTGGATCCACTCCGCGCCGGCGTCCACCCAGGCGCGAGCAGCGGCGAGCGGGTCGCCGTACCCGGTCTCGGTCCCCGCCTCCCCCTGGGTCAGGCGGACGGCCTGGCCGTCGACGACGTCCACGGCCGGCAGCAGCGTCAGGCTCATCTGTGTCCCCTTCAGAGTGTCTCGACCCAGTTGGCGAGCAACCGGGCGCCGGCGTCGCCGGACTTCTCGGGATGGAACTGGGTGGCGGCCAGCGGCCCGTTCTCGACGGCGGCCACGAAGTCGACCCCATGGGTCGCCCAGGTGACGCGCGGGGCCCGCAGCGGACCCGCCGCACCCGCCGCCGGGTCCGTGACCACGGCGTAGGAGTGCACGAAGTAGAAGCGCTCGTCCTCGACGCCCCGGAAGAGGACCGTGTCCTCCGGCGGCCGGACCTCCGACCAGCCCATGTGGGGGATGACGGGCGCGTCGAGCCGCACCACGTGCCCCTCCCACTCGCCGAGTCCCGGGGTGTCCTCGCCGTGCTCGTGCCCGGCCGTGAACATCACCTGCAACCCCACGCAGATCCCCAGCACCGGGCGGCCGCCCGCGAGCCGGCGATCGATGAGCCGTGGCGCGTCCACAGCGTGCAGTCCGGCCATCACGGCGGCGAACGCGCCCACCCCGGGAACAACGAGCCCGTCGGCGGACTCGACCGCCCGGCGGTCGGCCGTGAGTTCCACCGCCGCACCCGCCCGCTCGAGCGCACGCACGGCCGAGCGGACGTTGCCCGAGCCGTGGTCGAGCACGACGACCCGCTTCACGGCTTGCGCTTCTTCAGTCCCCGGGTGAACATCCGTGCGGCCTTCCACCGCGGGATGGAGGAGGTGTCCTCCACCCCGGTGACCTCGTCGAGGCGCACCGCGCCGAGCAGGAGGTCCTCGACCAGCGCATCCACCGAGGACAGGACGAGCCCGGGCGAGACCTCGCCGGCCCGCTCGCCCCCGGCGTACCGGTGGGCCGTGAGCTGGCCCGTCGGGCCCTCCTCCGCCGCGCTCAGACGCGCCACGACGAGGACGACCTCGAGGTGGGTGAGCCGGGACAGCGCCCCCGCCAGATCGTCCGCCTCGGCCGGAACGGCGTTGGTGAGCGCGGCGAAGGGGTCGTCGACGGCGGCGAGTGCGATCGCCGCGACCGCGCCGGTGTGCGTGGGCAGGACCTTGCAGGACAGTCCGCTCATCGCGCACAGGCCCGCCAGCGCGGAGGCGGAGGCCACCGGGGTGACGACCACGGCGAGCCCCGGAGGCTGCGCCGGTTCTGCGCTGATCTCGTCCCCGAGTCCGGCGACGAGCCGCTCGAACTCGTCATCCATCGGCATCAGAGGGCGCCCTTCGTGGAGGGGATCCCCCGGACGCGGACGTCCGGTTCCACGGCGGAGCGCAGCGCCCTGGCCAGGGCCTTGAACTGGGCCTCGACGACGTGATGCGGGTCGCGGCCCGCCAGCACGGTGACGTGCAGGCAGATCCCGGCGTGGTGGGCGAGGGTCTCCAGCACGTGGCGGGTGAGCGAGCCGGTGAAGTGGCCACCGATGAGGTGGTACTCCTGGCCGGCGGGCTCGCCCGAGTGCACCAGGTAGGGGCGGCCCGAGATGTCGACCACGGCGCGGGCGAGCGCCTCGTCGAGGGGGACGGTCGCGTCCCCGAAGCGGCCGATCCCGGCCTTGTCCCCGAGCGCCTCGCGCAGCGCCTGCCCGATGCAGATGGCGACGTCCTCGACCGTGTGGTGCACGTCGACCTCCGTGTCGCCGCGGGCCTCCACCTCGAGGTCGATGAGGGAGTGCCTCGCGAGCGCGGTGAGCATGTGGTCGTAGAAGGGCACCGACGTGGAGATGCTGGCGGCTCCCGTCCCGTCGAGGTCGAGGCACACCTGGACGGTGGACTCGCTGGTGGTGCGGGACACGGTTGCGACTCTCTCAGCCACGGGTTACCTCCAGCAGTGCGGTTGTGAATGCCTGTGTCTCCCCCGGGGTCCCCACGGTGACCCGGAGGAAGCCCTCGGGGCCCACCTCGCGGACGAGCACGCCCCGCTCGAGCAATTGTGCCCACACCCGGTGCCGATCCGGAAACACGCCGAACAGGATGAAGTTCGCATCCGAGGGCACCGCGGCGAAGCCGTGCTCCCCCAGCCAGGCGAACAGCGCGTCCCGCTCCGCCCGCAGCGAGGCCACCTGGGCCGTCAGCGACTCGCGATGCCCCAGCGCGGCGAGCGCCGCGGCCTGGGTGATCGCCGAGAGGTGGTAGGGCAGGCGCACCACGTGGAGGGCATCGATGACGCTCCGGTGGCCCGCGAGGTAGCCGAGGCGCAGTCCCGCCATCGCGAACGCCTTCGACATGGTGCGGGTCACCACCAGGTTGGGGTGCTCGGCACGGAGCGTGAGCGCCGAGCGCACCCCCTCGCGCCGGAACTCGCCATACGCCTCGTCCACCACGACGACGACGTCGG
>RZYE01000137.1 GCA_009930425.1 Actinomycetota bacterium
CTCGAGCGCTATCGCTCGGTCACGGCCGCCGACATCCAGCAGGTCGCCGCCGACCTCCTCGCCGACGAGCCGACGGTCGTCGTCGTGGGACCGGAGCGGGCCTGCGCCGCGGTGACGGACGCGTAGGCTGTGGGACCATGGTGAGCAGGGTGGCCGTGCTCGGCGCGGCGGGACGGATGGGGCGGATGGTGGCCGCCACGGTGGCGGCGGCCCCGGACATGGAACTTGCCGCCGAGCTGGACGTCGGCGACGACGTCGCCGCCCTGGCGGGCCGGGCCGACGTGGCGGTCGACTTCACCGTCCCCTCCGCGACCGAGGCCAACGTGCACGCCCTGATCGACGCGGGCGTCCACGCCGTCGTCGGGACCACCGGCTGGACGGACGAGGCACTGGCGCGGGTGGAGGAACACCTGGAGCGAGCGGCGGGAGGTACGGGCGTGTTCATCGCCCCCAACTTCGCGCTCTCGGCGGTGCTCGCCATGGCCTTCGCGGCCAAGGCGGCCCCGTGGTTCGAGTCCGCCGAGGTGATCGAGCTGCACCATCCGGACAAGGTGGACGCCCCCTCCGGCACGGCGGTCCACACGGCCCGCGGCATCGCGGCGGCCCGTGCGGACGCGGGTCTCGGTCCCATCCCCGACGCCACGTCGTCGGCCCTCGACGGGGCGCGAGGGGCCGTCGTCGACGGCGTGCACGTCCACGCGGTCAGGCTGCGCGGGCTGGTCGCCCACGAGGAGATCGTGTTCGGCAACCCGGGGGAGCAGCTCACCATCCGCACCGACTCCTTCGACCGGGCCAGCTTCATGCCCGGCGTGCTCCTCGCCGTCCGACGCGTGGCCGAACGGCCGGGCCTCACCGTCGGACTGGACCGGCTCCTCGACCTGTAGCAGTCCCGCGTCGCGGTTCCGCCGCTCACGATCCGTTGCGGCGTCAGTCCTTCGCGGCGTCAGTCCAGCGCGGCGTGCCAGGCGATCTGGGAGACGGTGCCGTCCCCGACCTGCCAGGTGCGGCGCATCCCCAGCGGGGCGAACCCAGCCGAGGAGAGGAAGCGAGCCCGGGGATCATCGCCCTGGACCGCCCACGTCATCACGTGGCCGGCGTTCTGCTGCCGGAGCACGTCCACGCAGGCGGCGAGGAGGCGGGAGCCGTGCCCCGACCTGCCGTGGGACGGGTCCACCTCGAGGGCGAGGATCTCCGCCTCGGGCGGGTCACCCTCCAGTCCGGTGCGGACGGACTCCTCCACCGGTGCGATGGCGGCGAACCCGACCACGGCCGACCGGTCGAGGGCCGTCAGTACCCGGTGGAGCGGTGAGGGAGGAGCGGCGATCGCACGCTCCCACTGCATCGTGAAGGCGGCTGGATCGAAGCCCGCGGCGAGTTCCGGGTCGAGGGACTCCCGCAGCCCGGCCTCCACGGCGAGCCGCATGGTGGCGGCGTGGATCTCACCGATCCGCGGCGAGTCGGCGGGGAGGGCAGGGCGCACGGAGACATCGGCCATCCGGCCAGTATCACCCATCGGCGCGTCCCGGACCTCCCGGCGCGACTGCGCTACGGTCGCTCCCATGGACGCACGCTCCGCCTTCGGTACGGTACTCACCGCCATGGTCACCCCCTTCCACGCGGACGGGAGCATGGACCTCGACTCCGCGGCTCGGCTCGCCGACCACCTCGTCACGGCGGGGTGCGACGGGCTCGTCGTCTCCGGGACCACCGGCGAGTCGCCCACCACCCACGGACCGGAGAAGGCGGACCTCGTGCGCGCCGTCGTCGGCGCCGTCGGTGGCCGGGCCAAGGTGGTGGCCGGCGCCGGTTCGAACGACACCGCGCACGCCGTCCGGATGGCCGAGTGCGCCGCCGAGGCAGGCGCGGACGCGCTGCTCGTCGTCTCGCCCTACTACAACCGTCCCTCCCAGGAGGGTGTCGCGGTCCACATCGAGACGGTGGCCTCGGCCACCGACCTGCCCGTCATGCTCTACGACATCCCCGGACGCACCGGCGTCGCGATCGGCCCGGAGGCGTCCGCGCGTCTCGCGCACCACCCCAACATCCTCGCCGTGAAGGACGCCACCGGCAACGCCGTCGCCGGTTGCCGGCGCGGGCGCGAGACCGGCCTCGCCACCTACTCGGGGGACGACCCGCTGAACCTCTCCTTCCTGACGCACGGCGCCGTGGGCGTGGTGTCCGTCGTCGGCCACGTCGCCGCCGACAGGTACCGCCGCATGGTCGACGCCGTCGCCGCCTCCGACCTCGCCGGTGCGCTCGCCGCCCACGACGAGGTCCTGCCACTCGTGGACGCCATCATGGGGACCGGGCAGGGCGCCGTGCTGGCGAAGTACGCGGTCCACGAGCTCGGCCTGATCGGGACGGCGCACCTCCGCCTCCCGCTCGTGCCGCCCACCGACGACCAGCGCACCGCGCTGCTCGCCGCCATGCGGGCCCTCGGCTACCTGGGGTAGGTGCCCGTGGCAGGATGGTCCCGTGAGCCATCCCCATCCTGAACTGTCCCGTCCGGCGCGACTGAAGCCCGGCACCCTCCGCATCCTGCCCCTGGGTGGGCTCGGCGAGGTCGGGCGCAACATGACGGTCCTCGAGATCGACGGCAAGCTGCTCGTCGTCGACTGCGGGGTGCTCTTCCCCGAGGACCACCACCCCGGGGTGGACCTCATCCTCCCGGACCTCAGCCACATCGAGGGGCGGCTCGACGACATCGTGGCCCTCGTCCTCACCCACGGCCACGAGGACCACATCGGAGCCGTGCCGTACCTGCTCCGCAAGCGCCCGGACATCCCGGTCATCGGCTCGGAGCTCACGCTGGCGTTCGTCGAGGCGAAGCTGAAGGAACACCGGATCAGCCCCTACACGCTGACCGTCCGGGAGGGACAGACCGAGGAGTTCGGGCCCTTCGAGTGCGAGTTCGTCGCGGTGAACCACTCGATCCCGGACGGGCTCGCCGTCATGATCCGCACCGACGCCGGGAACGTGCTGCACACCGGCGACTTCAAGATGGACCAGCTCCCGCTCGACGGCCGGATCACCGACCTCCGGGCGTTCGCCCGCTTCGGCGAGGAGGGCGTGGACCTCTTCATGGTGGACTCCACCAACGCGGAGGTCCCCGGGTTCACCGCCCATGAACGGGAGATCGGCCCGGTGCTGGACTCGGTGTTCGCGCAGTCCTCGGGCAAGATCGTGGTGGCATCCTTCGCCTCCCACGTCCACCGCGTCCAGCAGGTCCTCAACTCCGCCGCCCGCCACGACCGGAAGGTGTGCCTCGTCGGCCGGTCGATGGTGCGCAACATGGGCATCGCGGCCGAGCTCGGCTACCTCGACGTGCCCGACGGGATCCTGGTCGACCTGCGAACGGTCGAGCAGCTCCCCGCCAACAAGGTGGTGCTCATGGCCACCGGATCCCAGGGCGAACCCATGGCGGTCCTCGCCCGCATGGCGAACAGGGACCACAAGGTGTCGGTGGGCGCAGGGGACACGGTCATCTTCGCGTCCTCGCTCATTCCGGGGAACGAGAACTCCGTCTACCGCGTCATCAACGGGCTCATGCGGCTCGGGGCCAGGGTGGTGCACCAGGCGAACGCCCGCGTCCACGTCTCTGGTCACGCCTCCGCCGGTGAGTTGCTCTACTGCTACAACATCGTCCAGCCCCGCAACGTGCTGCCGATCCACGGCGAGATCCGCCACCTCGTCGCGAACGGTGCGCTCGCCGTCCAGACCGGGGTGCCGGCGGAGCGGGTGATGCTCGCCGAGGACGGCGTGGTCGTGGACCTCGCCGACGGCGTGGCCCGGATCGCGGGTGCCGTCCCCTGCGGCTACATCTACGTCGACGGATCCTCCGTCGGGGAGATCACCGACGCCGAGCTCAAGGACCGCCGCACGCTCAGCGAGGAGGGCTTCATCTCGATCTTCGCCGCCGTCGACGCGACGTCCGGGGAGATCGTCGTGGGACCGCACATCCAGGCTCGCGGCATCCCGGAGGGGGAGGCGGTCTTCGACCCGATCCGGGACGACCTCGCTCTCGCCCTCGCCGATGCCGCCAAGGACTCGACCGACCCGCACCAGCTCCAGCAGGTCCTGCGTCGCATGGTGGGCCGGTTCGCGTCGCAGAAGCTTCGGCGTCGCCCGATCATCATCCCGGTGGTCATCGAGACGTGAGCGGCGTGCCCCTTCGGAATGGGGACGGCGCCGGGATACGGTGACTTCATATGGCCACTCGCACCTCGTCACCCGCACGGACCCGCCGTGCGCCGGCCAAGCCGGCCGCGAAGGGGCGAACCGGTGCGGGCTCGCGGCGCACTCCGGCCCGGAAGCGCCCACTGCCCCTCCGCATGGTGCGGGGAGCCTGGATGGGAGGAGCACGCCTGGTGGGTGGAACGACACGAGCAATCGGAAGGGCCGCGAAGGGCGGTGACCCGCGACTCCGCAAGGACGGGCTCGCCTTCCTCCTGCTCGCGCTCGCGATCGTGGTTGCCATCCGCGAGTGGTTCGGCCTCTCGGGGCTCGCCGGGGACGTGATCCACCACGCCGCCGCGGGCCTGATCGGCGTGCTGGGCGTGCTCCTGCCCGTGCTCTTCGCGATCCTGGCGATCCGGCTCTTCCGCAACCCCGAGGACTCGCGGGCCAACGGCAGGGTGACCATCGGCGTCACGATCCTCGTCGCGGCCGTGGCGGGGCTCGTGCACATCGGGAACGACCTGCCCTCGCCGTTCACGGACATCGCCGCGGCGGAGGCGGCGGGCGGCGTGCTCGGCTGGGCCCTGGCCGCGCCACTGGTGCTGCTCTTCACCGTCTGGGCGGCCGTTCCGCTGCTCGCCCTCCTCGCGGTGCTCGCACTGCTCATCATCACCGCCACCCCGGTGGCGGCGGTCCCGGGACGGATCGCGGCACTGTTCCGCCGCCGGGAATCGTCCGACGAGCTCGCCGCGGAGCGGCCCGCTGCGCCCCGTGTCCGGCGCCGGACGCCCGAACCCTTCGACTCGGCGGTCGAGTCCGAGCCGCCGGCCGAGGAGGCCGTGCCCGAGCCGGCACCGCCGTCGCGCCGCCGGAAGCCCGCTCCCACCGCTGCGTCCGCCGAGGATGAGCACGCGGTCCTCGAGCCCCCGGTGACCCAGATCCTCCCGGCGCGCGCCGAGCAACTGGAACTCTCCCCCGACATCGTCTACCGGCTCCCGGGGGACGACCTGCTCGTGAAGGGCGGACCCCACAAGGTGAGGTCGGCGACCAACGACCACGTGGTGGAGCGCCTCACCAGCGTGTTCGACGAGTTCGAGATCCCTGCCACGGTCAC
>RZYE01000651.1 GCA_009930425.1 Actinomycetota bacterium
GTGGCCTCGGCCTACATCGCGAACGCTGACGGCCCGCTGCTCCTTTCGGCGCCGGACGCCCTCACCCCGGTCACTGCCGCTTACCTTGCCGACAACGTCGACAACGGGCAGATGGTTGTGACCTTCGGTGGCCCCGGCTCGATGAGCAAGGCTGTCACCGAGGCCATCTCGGACATCTTCGACTACTGATCCTCAGTAGCCCCAGCACGCACTAGCGTGTGAAGAGCTGGAAGGACCCCCGCCCTAGGCGGGGGTCCTTCTGCATGCGCCCGACGTTCCGCCATCCCCAAGCCAGCGATGCGGTAGTGTCGCCGACGACACCACCCAGCCCGTTGAGGAGAACCCATGACCGGATTCAAGACGCGCCGCTCCGTTGCCAGCGTTGCCACCGCCCTCGTCGTCGCCACGGCACTGGTCGCGGCGGGTCCGGCACAGGCGGTGGCCTACCACGCGCGGATCGCCGGGCCCGATCGGTATTCCACCTCCGTGCAGATCTCGCGAGTCGGTCACCCCACGGGAGCCTCGACGGTCTATCTCGCGAATGGCGAGGACTTCCCTGACGCCCTCGCGTCGGGTGCGGCCGCCGGGAGTTCCGGCGCCTCCGTGCTCCTGACCCAGCGGAACGCCATTCCGGACTCCGTCCTGGCAGAGCTTCGGCGCCTCGCCCCCCAGCAGATCCTTCTCATCGGCGGCGAGGGCGCACTCTCGGCCACGGTGGAATCGCAGGCCTCTGCGATCGCGGCGGTGGGCCGGATCAGCGGCCCTGACCGGTACGGGACGGCCGCCGGACTCTCTCGCCGCGTGTTCCCCACCGCCAGCACCGTCTACGTCGCGTCTGGCGTCACCTTCCCGGATGCGCTCTCTGCTGCCGCGTCCGCGGGGCACCGTGACGCTCCCGTTCTCCTGACCGCCCCAGATCGTCTCCCCGACGCGACGCGCGGAGAACTCGAACGGCTGAAGCCGACCCGCGTGGTCGTTGCCGGCGGTTCGGCCGCGGTGTCGGACGCTGTCCTCTCCGAGATCCGCACCATCTCCCCGTCTTTCCGGGTCGAGGGAGA
>RZYE01000138.1 GCA_009930425.1 Actinomycetota bacterium
AGTGCCGACCGTTGACGGTGTAGGTGATCCGCACGCCGTCGACCGATCCGCGGTCGCGTCCGTCATCCAGACGCAGTTCGACGACGAGGGTCTTCGGGGCGTCGGTTGGGACCGGGTCACCGATGGCGGGCACGGCCTGCTCCCACTCCGCCGGGAAGTTCTCCGTGGGAGGGAACGGTTCCAACCCGAGGGTCAACCAGACGCCCTCTCCGTCTTGGTAGACGGGAATCAGGGAGGAGGTGCCGATCGTGATCCCGTCGGGATTGACCAGTTCGACGGTCTCGATCCTCACCCCCGACGGCAGGCCTTGCGGCAGAGGGAATCCCAGGGCGCTGTGCCGGAAGTCGGGGACGGACTCCGGCGGGAAACAGATCCGGGAGACGTCCTCCCACCCGCGGATGGGTCCATCGGCGGGAAGCCCACAGGAGGCCAGGGCGGCGCTCGTCACGAGGCACAGCGCCAGTGCCGCTGCCCGTCTCATCTCCGCGGGTCGGGCTCATGGGCGACCGGGGTGACGAACCTCGCCAGGATCATGGCCGCCATGGGCCCCAGGACCGGTAGGGCGACCGCGAGGAGAGTCAGGACCACCTTGTTCCCGGTGGTCAGATCAGCGCGGAACACGACCACCGCGGCCGCGATGAGCAGCAGCGGTGCGATCAGCGCGAACGACCAGAACAGGTCATACCCTGCCGGCAGCAGTGGGTTCTCCATCGAGGCTCCCCCCAGGCGATCACGAGCAATCCCCACCGTATCTCGCGGGACCACGGCTCAGGCGGGCATTGGTCGTGCTGGAGGCGGGACATGCGGGTGGTCGGCGACGCGGGAACGTGGAGGCAATGGGGAACCTACAAAGCCCGCAGCCCATCCCTTTTGGACATCACGGCAACTCCGCCGGTCTGAACCTTCACCCACCAACACCCACGAACACACACTTTCGCCCACGAACGCCAACTTTCGCCCCGATTCACCCCGTTTCTCCCCGTTCTTCCCCGATTCGCCCCGTTCTTCCCCGATTCGCCCCGTTCCTCCCCGATCCACACGGTTCTTCCCCGGATCGCCCCGTTGCGCACCGGACCGACCAGGCCCGGCGAGCGGAATCTGTAGAAACTCTCAGAATCGCCGAGTGCGGTTCCGGTCCTTGCAGACGTTGCGTGCAATCGTGCCGCCGTGGACATTCCTCACATCGTCGGCCTCGGCCGCTCCGTGAAGGACGTCCTCATCATCGCCGACGATCTCCACTCCCGCGGTGTCGAACTCCGCATCCTCACGGGCACTCTCGCGGGCACGTACAAGCCCACCGGGGAGGGCAAGTTCTTCTTCACGATGATCGCCGCCTTCGCCGAACTCGAGCGGGACATCATCCGCGAACGCACCCTCGCCGGCATCGCCGCGGCACGCGCCCGCGGCAGCGTGTTTGGCCGCCCGCGCGTCATCACGCCGGAGATGGCCGCCGAGGCCCGCGACCGCCGCGCCCGCGGCGAGACCCTCCTCTCGATCGCGAAGGCGCTCGGGGTGTCCCGCACGAGCGTCTCCCGCTACGTCGACGACGACGCCGCGGCCACCCGCCCGGCGACGTCGCCCTGATCGAACCCCTGGCGCCGAAGGCCGCGTTGACCCCGCCGAGACGGTGCGAGCAGATTGGCACCGGGAGCCGGACGTTGGCCGCAGCCATCGCGACACTCGACACTCCCACGAAGGGACCCGGACCATGAGGACGCACCACCGCCCGTTCTGCTACGAGAGTTCCGACTTCAAGCGCATGTGCGCCCTCGTCGTCACGGACGATCGCAAGCGGGGGACGCCCTTCGTCTGGCATGTCGGCCGGATCGTGGACTGGAAGTTCAACCTCGGGAACTTCCGGCGCCGCTTCCCCGGGAACTACGCGGGAGCGGCGCATCTCTGGTTCAGCTACGACGACCAGCTGATCGGGTTCGTGATCTCCGAGGAACTCGACGAGCAGTTCAACGTCATCGTGCTGCCGGAGTACGAGTACCTCTACCCCGACATCCTCGCGTGGGCGCAGGACGAGTGGGGCCAGCGGTTCCCCCGCCTGATCACCAGCGCCGCCGATGCACACTCGAGCCGCCGCGCCGCGCTGGAGAGCGCGGGCTACCGGCCGACGGGCGACATCGAGATGGTTCGGATCTTCGAGACCGCGCAGTTCGCGGCGCACCCGTACCCGAGCGAACCCCTTCGCTTCGAGAGCATGGCCGAGAACGGCGACTACGACGCGCAGGCGGTGCTGCGGCGCAGCGCCTGGCCCAACCTCCGTGACGACACCCCGACCGACGACGCCATCCGGGCCTACACACGCACGAGCCCCATCTACGACGCCCGTTTCGACTTCGTCCTGGTGGACGAGTCCGGCTTCCACCTCTCAGGGTGTGAGGCCTTCATCGACCGTTTCAACAACACCGCCGAGATCGAGCGCGTGTGCACCCACACCGACCACCAGAACAGGGGGTACTCGAGGATGACGCTCCGCGCCTGCCTGCGGGCGCTCCACGAGAACCACGTCCCCACGGCGTACCTCACCGGCGGGACGGAGAGGACGATCCACGTGTACGGCTCGCTGGGGCACGTCGACGAGTTCGGGCGCTCGTTCTACACCCTGGACCGGTGATGGAGTGCGGGGCAACGGCCAGGCACTGAGGAGGAACTTGACCGGGCATTCTGCGAAGGATCGAAACCGTACGGCAGCTCGAGCCGGTGCGCCGCCATAGTGTCGGCGTCGGCGAGCACCTCCGCAGTGGGCCCGTCCGCCACGATGCGCCCACCCGAGAGGATCACCGACCGCTCGCACAGCTGCAGCGCGTACGGCAGGTCGTGGGTCGCCATCAGAACCGTGACGTCCAGCCCGGCCAGGATCTCCGCCAGCTCCCGCCGCGAGAACGGGTCCAGGTTCGAGGTCGGCTCGTCCAGCACGAGGATCTCCGGCTGCATCGCGAGCACCGTCGCCACCGCCACCCGGCGCCGCTGCCCGAAGCTCAGGTGGTGCGGCGGCCGAGCAGCATGCCCCTCCATCCCGACGGCGGCGAGCGACTCCTCCACGCGCCGCTCCAGCGCCGGCCCCCGCAGTCCGAGGTTGGCGGGCCCGAAGGCGACGTCGTCGCGAACGGTGGGCATGAAGAGCTGGTCGTCCGGGTCCTGGAAGACCACGCCCACGCGTCGGCGGATCTCGCCGATGCGCGGGGCCGCAACGGGCAATCCGGAGATCGAGACCGTCCCCGCCGCGGGCGCCAGGATCCCGTTCAGGTGCAGGATCAGGGTGGTCTTCCCCGCCCCGTTCGGCCCCAGGAGGGCCACGCGCTCGCCCCGCCGGATCAGCAGGTCGACCCCCCGCAGCGCTGGTTGGCCGTCCGGATAGGCGTAGGCCAGCCCCCGGACGTCGACGACGGGAGGCGCGCCCGTGCCGCTGCGCCCCGTCTCGCTGGGCTCAGGCTCGCCGCGCCCACCGACCACCGCGCTCACGCGAGCCTCGCCACGGCGGTGGTGAGGGCCGCCGTCGTCGCGAAGGCAGCGGCGAGGACCCACTGGCGTGCGCCGGCGCCCCCGCCGGCCACCAGCGGCATCGCCCCCGCGTACCCGCGGGACAGCATCGCCAGGTGGACGCGCTCGCCCCGCTCGTAGGAGCGGATGAACAGCACTCCCAGCGAGCGGGCGAGGACCGGCCAGCCCGCGGGGGTCGCCCGGAATCCCCGGGACTCGCGCGCAACGCGCATCCGCGTCCACTCCTCCCCGACCACGTGCAGGTAGCGCAGCATGAACCCCATGATCTCCACCATCTGGCGGGGCAGCCGGAGGCGGCGGAGCCCGTCGAGGAGGTCCGGGAGCTCGGTTGTGGCCGCCAGGGTGAGGGCCGCGAGCACGCCCAGCGTGGCACGCGCGAGCACCGCCCACGCCCCCCACAACCCGGCCTCGGACACGGTGAGGCCGAGGAAGGTGGTGGTCGGGCCGGCCGCCACGAACGGCAGCAGCAGGGCGAACAGCACGAACGGAACCTCGACCACCATCCGCGGGGCAAGGAATGCAGGTGGGACCCGCGCCAGGGCGATCACGCCGAGCAGGAGCGCCAGGTGCACGCCGTACGGCCACACCACGTCGCGCGGAGTCGCGACCACGGCCGCCACGTAGCCGAGCAACGCCACGACCTTCACGTGGGCGGGCAGCGCGTGGACCGGTGAGTCCGCCGCGTGGTGCAGCACGCGAAGCGGGTGCGTGCCCACTCAGGGCGTCCCGGTCTCCCGCGGTGCCGCCGCCGGCGCAGCAGTCGCCGCCGCACCCGCAGTCGCCGCCGCACCAGCAGTCGCCGCCAGCGCCGGTGGTCGACGTCGCATCGCCCACGCGAGGCCGGTGGCCAGCACGAGCACGACGGCGGTGCCCGCCACCCCCGCGAGACCGCCGGCCAGTCGCTCCTGCTCGACGCCGGCGACCTGGTAGTCGGCGAGCGGCCCGCCGCCGAGCGCGTGATCACCCGCCGTCTCCGCGAAGCCGATCTCCTCCGCCACCCACTCGAGGCCGTCCGGAGACGAGGACGCGTAGAAGCTGATCCCTCCCGCAACGAAAAGCGCCGCGACCAGTCCAGCCAGCCAGAGCACCCACCCGCGAACGGCGTGGACGCCGGTGAAGCGGGTACTGGTGGTGCGGGCACTGGTGGCGCTGGCGCTGGCGCTGGCGCTGGTGGTGAGGCCTGGGCCGGGAGGCGGCGCGCTGCTCATGCCGGCACCTCCACCACTGCGAGCCGCTCACGGCGCACGATGTCCCGGGCCCCGTGGACGAGGTCGGGCCGGACTCCCACCACCGCCGAGATCACCAGCCCGGTGATCAGTGCCTCCCCGACACCGATCAGCAGGTGCACGCTCCCCATCGCCGCGAACAGCATCCCTGCCTCTACCGGCACCGCTCCTCCCACCACGAACAGGCCCGCGAACACGAGTGCGGCGGCGGGGACACTCACCAGCGCCCCGATCCCGCCGGCCACGGGGATGAGCGACCTGCGCTTCGGCAGCACGGCGCGCGCTACCAGGAACGCCCCCCATCCCGCCCACACCCCGACCACCGCCATGAGCAGCACGTTCGTTCCCAGCGCGGTGACGCCACCATCGGCGAACAGCAGCGCCTGCACGATCAGCACCACCGAGATGCAGAGCGTGGCCGTCCACGGTCCCACGAGCACCGCGGCGAGCGCCCCGCCGAGCAGGTGTCCGGACGTGCCGGCCGCCACCGGGAAGTTGACCATCTGGGCCGCGAACACGAACGTGGCCGTCAGCCCCGCGAGCGG
>RZYE01000139.1 GCA_009930425.1 Actinomycetota bacterium
CTGTACACCTCGATCGTGCCGGCCAGCACGGCAACTGGGCTGCTTGCGGGTTCGCTGACCGTTGCGTTGCTGCACTCATTGCTCAGCGATGCGAGCATGCAGGACTGGGGTTGGCGGATTCCCTTCATCATGGCCGGGCCCATGGGACTGATTGGGCGCTACATCCGGGTGCATCTCGAGGACTCCCCGGTGTATCGGCAACTCCAAGAGGACTCCGAGGACCGCATCACCCGAACCCCCATCAGGGATCTGTTCCGCAACCACCTGCGCACAGTCCTCGTGACCTTTGGCGTCGCTTCACTCAATGCAGTGGCGTTCTACGTCATTCTCAGCTATATGCCCACCTATCTGTCCGAGGAACTGGGGTTCCCGGACGACCAGTCCTTCATGGCATCGTCGATCACGCTCGCCGTGTACGTGTTCATGATCTTCGGCATGGGACACTTCTCGGACACCCTCGGGCGCAAGAAGATGCTCATCGTCGCTTGCATCGGGTTCATCGTGTTCTCCGTACCACTCTTCATGGCGCTCAACACTGCCTCCTTCCTGCTCGTGGTGGCAGTGGAGATCGGCTTCACCTTCCTGCTCACGATGAACGACGGCACCCTGCCGACCTTCCTGGCGGAGTCCTTCCCCACGGAGGTCCGGTACTCCGGCTTCGCACTGAGCTTCAACACAGCCAACGCGCTACTGGGCGGCACGGCTCCGTTCATCGCCACCTGGCTCATCGCGCAGACGGGTTCGGTGCTCGCACCCGCGTGGTATCTCGTCGCGATCTCCATCTTTGCCCTCGGTGCGATGCTCCTCGCCAGGAGCACAAGTCATCTACCGACGGCTCGCCAGCCTGCGTAGTCAGCCGCCGCCGTCTCATGTGCGCGAATGGCTACAATCGGCACGGAATCCAAACAGTGAGGTGGTCATGGCGGGCGTGGTGACGCGACAGTCCAAGGGTCGAGAGCGCCGCAGGGCGATCATCGAGGCTGCAGCCGAGATCATCCGGGACGAGGGGCCCTCGGCCGTGACGCATCGGGCCGTGGCCGCCCGGGCCGAGTGCTCCCTCTCGGCCACCACCTACTACTTCTCGGGGCTGGATGAACTGCTGGCGGAAGCTGGCAAGGTCAACATCAAGCGGTGGGCTGAACGGGCAGAAGCGGTTGCGGACGAGGTGGAGCGCGATGGCGTCCCGGCCACCCTTGCCGAGGCAGTCGAGGCGATCCTCCGGGCGTGCCTCCCGCGCAACATCTCGCTGGAGAACCACTACCGGCAACTCCTGGCCGCCGCTGCGGCCGATCCGATCGCGGGCTCGTATCACGCCGGCCGGAAGAGGCTCGACCACGCCCTCGGGAGGGTGCTCCGCCGGATCGGGTGCGCGATGCCCCCCGAGCTCGTCATCGCGGTGGTCGACGGCGCGGCCGTCACCGCGATATCGGAGAAGCGCGATGTCCTGAAGACCGGACGCGAACTCGTCACGCTCCTGATACGGGACAGCTGGCAGCCACCAGCGCCGGCGTGAGATGTGGCGCCTCGCCCGCGGTTAGGATGTACGTGGTTGCATATATGCAATCCACGGTTGTCGGGAGGGATCCATGGACAGGGAACCGCTCGCGATCCGCACCAAGGCGGCGCGGCAGATGAGGATCGCCAGGATCCTCTCGACCCAGAACGTCACCTCCCAGGCCGAACTCGCACGGGTCCTCGCTGATTCCGGCATCGAGACAACCCAGGCCACCCTGTCACGGGACCTCGTCGAGATGGGGGCCCAGAAGGTGCGGGCCCCGGACGGCGCCCTGGTCTATGCGGTCCCACCCGAGGGGGCCGGTGGAGTCATCCAGGGTGCGCGGGTCCCCAGCAGGCCGGAACAGCTCGCAGCCCGGTTCGAGAGGTTGTGCGACGAACTCGTCATCACCGCCGAGAACACGCGCAACCTCGTGGTGGTGCGCACGCCCGCGGGGGCGGCGCAGTACCTCGCCGCGGCCCTGGACCAGTCCTTCCTGCCCGCGGTGCTCGGCTCCGTCGCCGGGGACGACACCGTCCTCATCATCCTCGACACCGACGACGGCGCCGAGCGCTTCGCCGCCCAGGTGCGGCGCGCGGCCAACGCGGCATCCGACCACCCGGAGGAGAACGATGACTGAGCGACCCACAAGCCTGTGGGGTGGTCGCTTCGCCGACGGCCCCGCCGCCCCGCTCGCTGCGTTGAGCCTGTCCACCCATTTCGACTGGAGGCTGGCCCGCCACGACATCCAGGGCTCCCGGGCCCACGCCCGTGTCCTCGCACGTGCAGGCCTGCTGGATGCCGAGGAACTCGCCGGCATGCTTCAGGCCCTCGACCGGCTCGATGAGGACGTGGCATCCGGGGAGTTCGTCGCCGTTCCGGCGGACGAGGACGTCCACACCGCGCTGGAGCGGGGCCTCCTCGAGCGGGCGGGTGAACTGGGGGGCAAACTGCGTGCCGGCCGGTCGAGGAACGACCAGATCGCGACGCTCATCCGGATGTACCTGCGCGACGAGGCCCGCTCCCTGACGGGCGAGATCCTCGACCTGGTCGACGCCCTCGTCGACCAGGCACGGGCCCACCTCGGTGCGATCATGCCGGGACGGACCCACATGCAGCACGCCCAACCCGTCCTCCTTTCCCACCACCTGCTGGCGCACGCCTGGCCACTCCTGCGGGATGTGGACCGCTTCCGGGACTGGGACGCCCGGGCAGCGTCGTCACCCTACGGTGCGGGCGCCCTTGCTGGCTCGTCCCTTGGCCTCGACCCCGTGCGCGTGGCCGCCGAGCTCGGCTTCGACGGCGCCACACCCAACTCGATCGACGCGACGGCGGCGCGCGACGTCGTCGCCGAGTTCGCCTTCGTTGCCGCGAGCGTGGCCGTGAACCTCTCGCGCGTGAGCGAGGAGGTCATCATCTGGGCGACGCGCGAGTTCGGGTTCGTCACGCTGCATGACTCGTACTCGACCGGGTCGTCGATCATGCCCCAGAAGAAGAACCCGGACATCGCGGAGCTGGCCCGCGGCAAGGCCGGTCGCGTCATCGGCGACCTCACGGGTCTCCTCGCCACGCTGAAGGGCCTGCCGCTCGCCTACAACCGCGACCTCCAGGAGGACAAGGAACCGGTCTTCGACGCGGTCGACACCCTTCACCTACTGCTCCCCGCGGTCGCCGGGATGGTTGCCACGCTCACGTTCCACACGGATCGCATGGCGGCGCTCGCACCGCAGGGATTCGCCCTCGCGACCGACATCGCGGAATGGCTGGTGCGGCAGGGCGTCCCGTTCCGCGACGCACACGAGGTGGCAGGTGCCTGTGTCCGCGCCTGCGAGGCGCGGGGCATCGAGCTCTGGGATCTCTCCGACGAGGAGTTCGCTGCCATCCACCCCGCCCTCCTCCCGGGCGTCCGGTCCGTGCTCACCGCCGAGGGCTCCGTGGCATCCCGGGACGGTCACGGGGGCACGGCGAGGCCCGCCGTCGAGCAGCAACTAGACTCATGCCTCGGTGTCATCGCCGAGATGCGGCGGTGGTCGGAGGGCGGCGCGGCGTCGCCGGTCGGAGGATGACGTGACGGACCTGATCGACGAACTGCAGTGGCGCGGGCTGATCGCCCAGACCACCGGGCTCGACGAACTGCGTGAGGCGTTCGACGCCGGTCCCGTCACCTACTACTGCGGCTTCGACCCCACCGCGCCGTCCCTGCACCACGGGCACCTCGTGCAACTGGTGCTCATGCGGCACCTGCAACGCGCCGGTCACTGCCCCATCGCCCTCGTCGGCGGTGCCACGGGGATGATCGGGGATCCACGCACCGTGGGGGAGCGGACGCTCAACCCGAAGGAGGTCGTCGCCGAGTGGACGGAACGCCTTCGGGCACAGATCGAGCCGTTCCTCTCCTTCGAGGGCACGAACGCGGCGCGGATGGTCAACAACCTCGACTGGACGGCCGATCTCAGCGCCATCGACCTCCTACGTGACATCGGCAAGCACTTCCGTCTCGGCACGATGCTGGCCAAGGACACCGTCGCACGCAGGCTCGCCAGTGACGAGGGGATCTCGTTCACCGAGTTCTCGTACTCACTGTTGCAGGCCAACGACTTCCGGGAGCTGCGCCGCCGGTATGGCTGCATGTTGCAGACGGGCGGCAACGACCAGTGGGGCAACCTGATCGCCGGGGTCGACCTGATCCGGAAGGCTGATGGCGGGTCGGTTCACGTCCTCACGACGCCGTTGATCACGAAGTCGGACGGAACGAAGTTCGGCAAGTCCGAGGGTGGCGCCGTGTGGCTCGCCCCCGACATGCTCAGTCCGTACCAGTTCTTCCAGTTCTGGCTCAACACCGAGGACGCCGACGTCGTCCACTACCTCAAGGTCTTCACCTTCCTGACCAGAGAGCGGATCGGCGAGCTCGCGGAGGAGGCGGAGGCCAGGCCATGGGCCAGGAGCGCACAGCGCGAGCTCGCGCGCGAAGTCACCACGCTGGTGCACGGAGCCTCGGCGGCGGCCGACGTCGAGAGGGCGTCACGTGCCCTGTTCGGGAACGACGACCTGAGGGGCCTGGACGCCGGTGTCCTGGGGGATGCCGTCTCACACCTCGATGGGGGGACTGCGTCCGTGGGCGAGACCTCCATGGTCGACCTGCTTCTCGCAACTGGGCTCGAACAGGGGCGCTCCGCCGCGCGGAGGACCATTGCCTCCGGCGGCGCCTACCTGAACAACTCGAAGATCGACGACGAGGACGCGCTCGTGCGGCCGGAGGACATCCTGCCGGGTGGGGTCCTCCTTGTCCGGAAGGGCCGCCGCACACTCGCGGTGGCACGAGTGACTCATCCGGATTGAGGCCGCCACCGCGATGTGATCCACCCTACATGGGCCGCGGGAGGCTGAGTTTCGGGCGCCAATTGGGTGCTGGAGGTGTCCTCGCAGGTCAGCGAGCTGCCGGCCTCCGATGGATGGGGACGGCGCCAGCTTGACTCAGTCCTTGGGGGTGCGTAACGTACGACGTGCCGTTCGAGCGGAACGGTCCTCAGGGGCCGGGACACGCGGACGCAGGACACTCGACAGACCTCCGTTCGGGGGGTACAGTCAGTAGTCCGAAAAGACCTCCACGGTCGAACCTGGACGCCAGCGGCGGCCGGGACCGAGGGGGCGAACCACCCCAGAGCGAGGCCCGTCAGGGCTGAGCGTGGTGTGTGTTTGTTGTTTGATATCTCAACAGTGTGTTTGTTTTTTGATGCCATTTGACTGTGCCCTCATTGTTTTTGGGGGTGTGGTTGTTTTTTTGAT
>RZYE01000652.1 GCA_009930425.1 Actinomycetota bacterium
TGAGAGGTCAGCATGACGACGCCGTTGGACCACCTCCTCGACATCCCGGCCGTGGCGCTGGGGGACGCGATCCGGGCGCGCGAGGTCTCCTCGGTGGAGGTCGTCTCGGCGTTCCTCGAGCGGATCGAGGAACGCAACCCCCGGGTGAACGCACTCGTGCAGGTCCCGGCGGAGGCCGCGCTGGCCCTCGCGCGCCGTGCCGACGCCGCCCTGGCGGATGGCGAGGCGGACGGCCCGCTGCACGGGGTGCCCTTCACCGCCAAGGACATCCTCGACACGGCCGGGGTGATCACGGCGGCCGGCCTGCCCGCGCGTGCGGCGCATGTCCCCGCGGCCGACGCCGTCGCGGTCGCGCGCCTGCAGGCGGCCGGCGCGATCCTGCTCGGGAAGACGAACTGCCCCCCGGGTGGCGGCGGCGGGAGCACCGACAATCCCGTGTACGGCCAGACCTCGAACCCCTACGACCTCTCCCGCAGCGCCGGCGGCAGCAGCGGTGGCGAGGCAGCGGCGCAGGCGGCAGGAATGTCTCCCCTGGGACTTGGCAGCGATTCGGGTGGAAGCATCCGGCTGCCCGCGCACTACTGCGGCGTCGCCGGACTGAAGCCCACGAGTGGCCGGGTACCGAGCACCGGAGCGCTGGAACTCCCGGGCGGGCTGTCCGATCCCCGCTCTCAGATCGGCCCGATGTCACGCTTCGTGGCCGACCTCTGGCCGGCCTTCGTCGCGATCGCGGGACCGGACGGCCACGACTCCGGAGTCGTCCCCCTTCCGCTCGGCGATCCGGCCGCTGCCTCGCTCAGCGACCTCCGGCTGGCCTGGTTCGACGACGATGGCGTTGCGACACCGACGCCTGCGACGAGGGAGACAGTGAGGCGGGTCGCGGTGGCGCTCTCATCGAGCGGCATCGAGGTCTCCCACGCGGTGCCCCCTGCCCTGGAAGAGGCGGGACCCATCACACGCAGGTACTGGCGCACGCGCGAGATGTCCGGCGCGGAGGTCGAGGACAACCTGCTGCGCTGGGATCGCTTCCGGTCCGCGATGCTCGGGTTCATGGAC
>RZYE01000140.1 GCA_009930425.1 Actinomycetota bacterium
CGACCGCGTCATCGCCGGTCCCCAGCGGCGCACCCGGGTGATGAACGAGAAGGAGAAGAAGATCACCGCCTACCACGAGGGTGGGCATGCGCTCGCGGCAGCGGCACTGCGCTACACCGACCCCGTGACGAAGGTGACGATCCTCCCGCGCGGCCGAGCCCTCGGCTACACGATGGTGATGCCCTCCGAGGACAGGTACTCCACCACCCGGAACGAGTTGCTGGACCAGCTCGCCTACGCGATGGGCGGCCGGGTGGCCGAGGAACTCGTCTTCCACGATCCCACCACCGGTGCCTCCAACGACATCGAGAAGGCCACGGCGATCGCCCGGAAGATGGTCACCCAGTACGGCATGAGCGAGAAGGTGGGCGCGGTGAAGCTCGGCATCTCCGACTCCGAGCCCTTCCTCGGCCGGGACATGGGCCACCAGCGGGACTACTCCGAGGATGTCGCCGCGACGATCGACGACGAGGTTCGCATCCTCCTCGACCAGGCCCACGACGAGGCCTGGGAGATCCTCTCGCAGCACCGCGAGGTCCTGGACTCCCTCGTCCTCGCCCTCCTCGAGCAGGAGACGCTGAACGAGAAGGAGCTCGCCGCGGTCTTCGCCCCCGTTGCGAAGCGTGACCCGCGCCCGGTGTGGCACTCGAGCCCCAGCCGACCGGTCTCCTCGATCCCCCCGGTGGACTCGCCGGCGGAGGTGGCGGCGGGCATTGACGGCGGGCTGCCCCAGGACCAGGCGGCGGATGCGGGCGAGCCGGCGGGCGGGGTGTCGTGAGCGGCCGCCAGTACGACTTCGAGGGGGTCGAACGGGCGGTCCGCGACCTGCTCGTGGCCGTCGGGGAGGACCCCGACCGGGACGGCCTGCGGGGAACCCCGGAACGGATGGCACGCGCGTACCGTGAGATCTTCGCCGGCCTCCACGACGATCCCGCCGACGTCCTGGAGACGGTCTTCGACCTCGGTCACGACGAGCTCATCATCGTCCGCGACATCCCGCTGTACTCCATGTGCGAGCACCACCTCCTCCCCTTCCACGGCGAGGCCCACGTCGGGTACCTCCCCGGCGAGGGCGGCCACGTGACCGGGCTGTCGAAGGTGGCCCGGCTCGTGGACGGGTTCGCCCGGCGTCCCCAGGTGCAGGAGCGGCTCACCTCCGAGATCGCGGACGCGCTGACGGACCGGCTCGGGGCGAAGGGCGTGATCGTGGTCATCGAGGCCGAGCACCTGTGCATGTCGATGCGGGGGGTCCGCAAGCCGGGGTCACGCACGATCACCTCGGCGGTCCGCGGACACCTGAGGAATGCGGCCACGCGAGCGGAGGCCATGAGCCTGATCCTCCCGGGGCACTGACGATGTCCGGGCGCACGCTCGTGATGGGGGTGGTCAACGTCACCCCGGACTCCTTCTCGGACGGGGGGAGGTGGCTGGCACCCGAGTCCGCGCTGGCCCATGCCCACCGGTTGCTCGGCGACGGGGCCGACATCCTCGACGTCGGTGGCGAGTCCACCCGGCCGGGTGCCCGCCGGTTGGACGCTGCGACCGAGTGCGACCGGATCCTCGGCATCGTCCGTGACCTCGCCTCGGAGGGCCACGCCGTCTCGGTGGACACCGTGAACGCGGTCACCGCCCATGCCGCCATCGCCGCCGGCGCGACCATGGTCAACGACGTCTCCGGCTCGCTTGCGGACCCGGACATGGGCCGGGTGATCGCCGAGGCGGGAGTCCCCTACGTGGTGCAGCACTGGCGCGGGACCCCGGAGACGATGGCGGGCCTCGCCACCTACGGCGACGTCGTCGCCGAGGTGATCGCGGAGCTGCGCCAGCGGCTGGACGAGCTGTTCGCCGTGGGGGTCCGCCCCGAGCAGGTCATCCTCGACCCGGGCCTGGGCTTCGCGAAGGATGCCGGGCACAACTGGCGGATCCTCGCACACCTCGACCGGTTCGAGGAGCTCGGCCTCCCCCTGCTGGTGGGTGCCTCGCGGAAGCGGTTCCTCGCAGAGGCCGTGCCGCCCGAGCTCGCCCACCTCCCCACGGAACGGGACCACGCGACCGCCGCCGTCACGGCGCTGCTCGCCCACCGGCGCGTGTGGGGCGTGCGGGTCCACGACGTCCGGCCCTCCCGCGACGCCGTCCGCGTCGCCGAGGCCTGGATCGGGGGCGTGGGCGGTGGCTGACCAGATCTGGCTGCGGGGGATCTCCGCGCACGCGTTCCACGGCGTCTTCGCCACGGAACGCCGCACCGGGCAGCAGTTCGTCCTGGACGTGGGCTTCGAACTCGACCTGCGGCCGGCCGCACGTGCCGACGACGTCGCGTACGCGGTCAGCTACGCCGACGTCGCCGCCGCCGTGCACGCGGAGCTCACCGGTGACCCGGTGCACCTGCTGGAGACCCTCGCCGAGCGGGTGGCCGGCGCGGTCCTGCGCTTCCCGGGGGTGATCGCGGTCGAGGTGGTGCTGCACAAGCCGCAGGCCCCGCTCGCCGTGCCCTTCTCGGACGTGGTGCTCAGCATCCGCCGCACGCCCGTCACCGTGGTCCCCGACGATGCCGTGGCCTGCGTGCTGGCACTGGGCGGCAACCTCGGGGACGTCCCCGCCACCCTCGCCGCCGCCGTCGACGAGCTGGCCGCCGCCCTGGGCGAGCTCGAGGTGGGCCCTCTCGTTCGCACCGACGCGATGGTGCTACCGGGGACGGCCGCGCAACCGGACTACTGGAACACCGTGGTCGTGGCGCACACGCGGCTCGCCGCCGCCGAGGTCCTCGCCGTGGCGCAGGCGATCGAGGCGCGGCACGGCCGAACGCGGGAGGTTCGCTGGGGCGAGCGCACCCTCGACATCGACGTCATCGCCCACGGGAGCACGCGCTCGGTCGACCCGGCGCTCCTCCTGCCCCACCCCGGTGCCGCGGACCGGCCGTTCGTGCTGGTGCCGTGGGCCGCCGTCGACCCGGACGCGACGCTGGAGGGCCGCCGGGTGGCCGACCTGGCCGACCCCGGCCGGATCCGCGAGCGCCGGGAGGCGTGGCGATGAAGCGCACCAGTTGGGGGACCCTGGGCGCCACGGCGCTCGGGAGCGGACTGGCGTCCTGGGTGGTGCTCGACGCGCTCACGTCTGCCGGGATGACGCCGCAGCCACCCTGGCTCACCGCCGCCTTCCTCCTCGTGCTCGCCGTCTGGCTCGTCCTGCGCGGCCGGGCGGTGAGGCGCATGGTGGCCGGCGAGGAGACCACCATGACCCCGATCGGCGCAGCCCGCCTTGTGGCGTTCGCCAAGGCGTCCTCGATCACGGGAAGCCTGCTCGGCGGCTTCTTCGTGGCGTGGATCGTGGTTGCCTCCGAGCACTCCTCGGCCCCGCTGAACCAGGACCTGATCCTGTCCTCGGCGCTGAACCTGCTCGCCTGCCTGATCCTCGTGGTGGCGGCCATGGTGGTGGAGGGCTGGTGCCGGGTCCCGCCGGAGGACGACGACGCCCCACCGAGCTCCTCCATGACGCTCGCCTGAGCGCCCGATTCCGGCCGTCCGCGCACATCTGAGACACTGGTGGCGCCGAACCCTGGGAGGAACACCGTGTACGCCGATCCCTTCAGCCCTGAGGGCATCCACTTCCGGCCGGTCTCGCCGAACCTCGTGACCGTCCGGCTCATCTCCCTCGGACTCTCGCTGGGCGTCCCCTTCCTCGCGCTCGCGGCCCTGGCGATCTGGGTGACCCCGTGGGTGTGGGTCGGGGCCGGGGTGCTGCTCGCGCTCCTTCTCTGGCTGCTGTGGCTCATCCCGCGCCAGGTGCGTGCGATCGGGTACGCCGAGGCGGACGACGACCTCGTCATCCGCCGCGGCATCCTGTTCAAGTCCATGAGCATCGTCCCCTACGGGCGCATGCAGTTCGTGGACGTCCACCAGGGCCCGCTCGACCGCAGGTTCGGCATCTCCAGCGTCCAGTTGCACACGGCCTCCGCGAGCACGGACGCCACGCTCCCCGGGCTTCCCGCGGACGAGGCCTCCCGGCTGCGCGACCGCCTCACCGCCCGCGGTGAGGCGCGACTGGCGGGCCTGTGAGCACCCCCACGGAGGGAGCCGGACTCCCCGGGGCCCCGGCGGGCGAGGTCGAGGCGCCCGCCGAGGACTCCACGATCTGGCAACGGGTGCACCCCGCCACCCCGCTGATCAACGCGTGGAAGGCCCTCGGCGTGCTCGTCGCGATCGTCGCCTTCAACATGATGGAGTCCATCGGCGCGACCCTGGAGCTGGTGGGGAGCTTCCCGGTGCTGTGGGTGGTGCTGACCGTGATCGGCGTGCTCCTCCTGGTGCTCCTGATCGCGCTGGGCTACTCATGGCTCGCGTGGAAACGGATGCGCTACGCCGTTGGTGAGGACGCGGTGTTCCACCACCAGGGCATCCTCTTCCGCAGCCAGCGTCACGCACGGCTCAACCGCATCCAGGGAGTGGACATCGTGCGGCCGCTCCTCGGCCGGCTCGTCGGACTGGCCGTGGTCAACATCGAGACGGCCGGCGGCGCCAAGTCGAACGTGCGGATCCAGTTCCTGAAGGACGAGGAGGCCGAGCGCCTCCGGGCCGAGGTGCTGGCCCGCGCGGCGGGACTGAGGGGAACGTCCCGGCCCGGCACCGCGCCCGGCACGGCACCCGTCTTCAGCCAGGCGCCCGAGCGCCAGGTGTACGCGCTCCCGCTGGGCGACCTGCTCCTGAGCGTGCTGCTCTCACCCGCGGCACTCTCGCTCCTCGTGCTGGTCCTCGCGCTCGTCCCGGTCGGCGTGCTCGGGGGCGACGCCGGTTGGGCGGCGTTCTTCGGGCTCATCCCGGCCGCCCTCGCCGCGGTCGGCCTGTTCTACTCGCAGTTCGACTCCGGGTTCAACTTCACCCTCGCGGTCTCGCCGGACGGCATCCGGCTGCGGCACGGGCTGCTCTCCACCCAGGCCCAGACGCTGCCCCCGGGCAGGGTGCAGGCGGTGCGCCTCTCCCAGTTCATCCTGTGGCGGTTCAAGGACTGGTGGCGGGTGGAGGTGAACGTGGCGGGCTACGGCCTCGACAACAGGAACAACGGGACCTCCTCCCGGAACGTCCTCATGCCCGTCGGCGGCCGCGCCGACGCCGTCAACACGCTCTGGCTCGTGCTCCACGACCTCGGCGTGGACGATCCGGATGCCGTGGTCGAGGCCGCCCTCACCGGCACCCTCGACGACGGTGGCTTCCTCCCCTCCCCACCCTCCGCACGGTGGGTGGACCCGGTCATCTGGCGCCGCAACGGCCTGCTGATC
>RZYE01000141.1 GCA_009930425.1 Actinomycetota bacterium
ACGGTCGAGAGCACCTTCATGATGATCGGCATGCCCTTGACGAGGCCGCGCCCGAGGGCCTGCGTGGCGCCGTTCTCCCGCTGGGCGAGGTGGAGGCCGATGTCGTCCATCTTCACGATGAGGGCGACCGCGCCGTAGACGAGGGCCGTGATGCCGATCGCCACGATGACGAGGATGAGCAGCCGCGAGAGGAAGGCCTCGTCGCGCACCTCGTTCAGGGAGATGACCATGATCTCGGCGGAGAGGATGAAGTCGGTGGCGATGGCACCCTTCACCATCTTGTCCTCATGATCGGCGGATGGCGCGGCCGCGGGGACATCCGGTGTCTCCTCGTGGTGCCCGGAGATGAGCTCCCAGATCTTCTCGGCGCCCTCGTAGCTGAGGTAGATGCCCCCCATCATGAGGATCGGGGTGAGGACTCCCGGGAGGAACTCACTCAACAGCATGATTGCAGGGAGGATGAACACCAGCTTGTTGCGGATCGAGCCGATGGCGATCCGCTTGATGATGGGCAGCTCCCTGTTGGCCCGGAACCCGTCCACGTACCGTGGCGTCACTGCCGCGTCGTCGACGACGAGGCCCATCGCCTTGGTCCCCGCCTTGCCGGCCGCGGCCCCGATGTCGTCGATGGAGGCGGCGGCCAGCTTCGCGAGGGCTGCGACGTCGTCGAGCAGCGCGACGAGACCGCCGCTCATCGGGGACCGACAGTCGTCAGGGGGCATCCTGTTGGGTTGTCCAGCACAAGGTGAGGGTAGCGCGCGTTCCGTCGTCGCGGCGCGCTGGACGTCTGCGTCCGGGGTGTCCCCTATGGTGCGGTCCGATGGCCGGGGTGAGGCCGCAGGCGGTAGGTGTCGATGCCGCGGTAGTGGAGAACCATGACCTCCGGCTCCCGGGCGAGCCGTTCCAGTGCCGCGGCCGGGTCACTGGTGCCCCGCCCCGCGAGGAACGACTCGATCTCGAAGCTGTTCATCGGATGGCGGCGGATGATGCTGAGGAGCGCGTCGTGGTCATCGGCGATCTGGCTGCGGAAGCCGACTGATGCCAGGAGGTCGATGGAGGTCCCACCCAGCACCGTCGCCGCGCGGGCCATCGTCTCGTGGTCCACCGCCTCCACCTCCGATTCGGCCGGTGGCCGGACCGGGGTGTTCAGGTAGAGCCGCTCGTACCTCAGGTCCTCCAGCAGGTCGGAGTACCGCCGCAGCGCGGCATCGTCATCGTTGACGCCCCTCATCAGCATGATCTCGAGCCAGAGTTCGCCCGTGTACTCGCGGGAGAAGGTCCGCAGGCCCTCGTGCACCTCCGACCAGCGGAGACTGCGGTGCGGCCGGTTGATCCGCCGGAACGACGCCTCGTCCCAGGCGTCCATCGAGGGCAGGACGATGTCGGCGCCTGCGAGCTCGTCCCGCACCTGTGGGTCGCACAGCAGCGCCCCGTTCGTGATGACGGCCACCGGGAGGTCGGTGCGCGCGTTGAGCTCCACGATGAGTTCGCCGAACCCCGCGTAGAGCGTCGGCTCGCCCTCGCCGACGATCGTGACGGCGTCGATCCGTCCGGGGCCGGCGATGGCCTCCTCGAACTCACCGAGGATGTCCGACACCGGCTGGAACAGCTCCCGCGTGTTGGTGAGCCGGTCCGTCCTCCCCAGCTGGCAGTAGATGCACGAGTAGTTGCAGGTCTTCTTCGGGATCGGGCTGATGCCCAGCGAGAGGCCCAGCCTCCTCGAGGGCACGGGACCGTAGACGTGCTGGGCGTTGTCCATGGCTCTCCTTCGCTCATCCACCCGATCACGACACTAATGCGAACCGATCGCACGAGCGTGCCTGATGCGCGACTAGACGGCAGCGAAGCCACGCCTCGGAGGCTCCAGGTAGCCGTCCTCCAGTGCCGCGCGGACGGCGTCGGCCGAGGTGTGCACGGGCCTCCCCAGGTCCTGGTACCTCCGGCAGATCCTGTTGATGTAGGTGACCACGGTCGCGAGCTGGACGGGTGGCTCGAGGCGGGAGCCCACGGTCTTCCGCGGCACCCCGTCGAGGAGGAGTTGCAGTACCTGGATCTCCCGGGGGGAGAGGCGGGGGACGAGGCTCTCACTGGTCGCGAGCCGGTACGCGAGGTCGCTGGAGACGGCCGCCATGCCCCGGCTCGCGGTGCGCACCACCTCGACGATCTTGGCGACGGGGTCGGACTTGAGGATCACGCCCCTGGCGCCGGCGTCGATGGCCCGCCTGATGGGGATGGGGCGCAGTTCGTCGGTGAACACCACGACGGCGACACCCCGGGAGGAGAGCCAGTCGATTCCCTCGACGGCGTCGTCGCCGCGGAGCTCGCACAGCACGACGTCCGGGAGGCCGTCGAGGTCCTCGAGGAGTCCCCTGAGCTCGGCGAACGAGCGGGTCTGCCCGATCCAGTCGAATCGGGCGGACCCGTCCTCGGGTGGCGCCGCGGTGAGGATCGCGGCGATGCCCTGGACGACGATCGGGTGACCGTCGACGGCGGCCACCCGGATCGCGGGAAGGGGGAGGCGGGAGGAGCTGGTGGCGGAGCGTGCCATGCACGGTTCGTACCGCGCGCACACGGGCCGGCGGGGCGGCTTGGGAGACATCCGGACAACGTCGAACGTCCGGACAGGGTGTCGTCGCAGGTCAGCTGGGCGCACAGGGATCGGTGTGCTCGATGCTCGGAACGTAGCGCCGCCACTCCTCCTCGGAGACACCCATTCCAGACAGTGCGCAGATGCGGCCCGCGACCGCGTCGGCGTCGAGGTCCCACAGCGCGACGGTCTCGGCGAGCCCACCGGCGATGACACGGCTCCCGTCCGGCGTGAAACCCACCGAGTAGAGCGCCTCGCCGGCGGTGAGCGTTGCGTGGGGCACCGGGTTCGCAGGGTCCGAGATGTCCCACGCCCGCAGCGTGCCATCGGCGCTCGCCGCGGCGAGGAGGGTGCCATCCGGGTTCACGGACACGGAGAAGACCGTGCCGGCCGGGCCGAGCAGCGGCTCGCCCAGCCAGGAGGGCGAGTCCAGCTCGCTGACGTCGAGCAGCCGGACGGCGCGGTCGGCGGAGCCCACCGCGAGGGTCCTGCCATCCGGGGTGAAGGCGAGCGAGTAGATCTGCAGCGTGGGACCCGTGACGGGCTCCCCGAGTTGCGTGGGCGTGCCCGGATCGGAGATGTCCCACAGGGTCACCACGTTGGGTGAGGAGTGGGCCACCGCCATGGTGCGGCTGTCAGGGGAGAAGGCGGCGTAGAGGGCCAGCCCCCCGTCGAGGGCCGCGGCGCCGAGTGCGCTCGGCACTCGTGGATCGGTGATGTCCCAGAGTTGTGCGGTCGAGTCGTCGCTCGCCGCCGCCAGCAGGGTGCCGTCGGGGCTGATGGACACGCCCTCGATCAGCTGGTCCTGCACCTTCGGCGCGCCGGTCAGGAGCCGGAGGGGTGCCGAGGTGGCGTCCCAGAGCCACACGTGCCCGTCGGCGGAGCCCGTGGCCACCACGTCCCCGTCCGGGGTGAGCGCGAGGGTCCCGGCGAGCTTGGCCCCCTCCGGCGCGTCCACCCCCGGGGCGAGCGCGCGGGGGATGTGGGCGCGCGAGATGTCGTAGGAGCGCACCAGGCCGCTGCCGGAGCCCGCCACGTACAGGGTGTCGTCCCTGCCGGCAGCGACCGCGAACACCCGTCCGCCGGGAATGGCGGCCGCCGGCGCCGGCGCCGGCCACAGCCGGACGACGCCGTCGGCGGCACCCGTCACGAGGCCGTGGTCCGGCAGGAAGGCCGCGCCGGTCACCTGGCCCGGGTGGGGGATCTCGGAGACGAGGGTCCCGGTCGAGCTCTCGTACAGCCGGAGGTAGCGATCCGATCCGGCTGCCGCGAGCAGGTCACCCTCGGGGTTCCATGCGGCGGCGTTCACCCAGCTTCCGGCGTCCTCCACGACGGTGGGGTCCGCCGCCTCGCCGTCCGCGGTGCCCAACTCCCACGTGTAGAGGTTCGTGTCCTTCGACCCGGCGACGAGCGCGCTGCCGTCCGGGTGGAAGGCAACCGTGCCGACGGCCCCGGTGGGACCGGCGAGGTCCGGGAGCCGGCTGCCGTTGGTGTTCCAGCGGTGGACGAGGCCGTCGGCGCAGCCCGCGGCGATCACGGTGCCGTCGGGGCTGAAGGCCACGGACTGGAGCTGGTCCCCGGCGCCGCCGAGCGGCTCACCGAGCGGTACCGGTTCATCTCCCGTCACGTCCCACAGGTACACCGAGGAGTCCGCGCTCGCCGCGGCGAGGGTGGAGCCGTCGGGGGAGAAGGCGAGTGCCATCACCGTCCACTCCGGGCCCTCGAGGTCCGCGAGGAGCCGGGGGTTCGCCACGTCCCTCGTGTCCCACACGTGGACCACCATGCCGACCCCACCGGCCGCGACGAGTCCCCCGTCCGGGCTGGCTGCGATCGCGTACAGCGCCTGCGGGTCCGCCTCGGGGAGGCTGGCGGCCTCGGTGAGGACGGGTTCGCCGTCGTCCGGGACAGTCCACAGCGTCAGGCCGCCGGCGTCGCCGGCGCTCGCGACGACGTCGCCACCCACCGCCACGTACGCCAGGCCGCCCGGGCCCTCCACGCGGTTGGCGAGCGGACTGACGGAGGAGTCCAGGAGCGCCGAGCGGGCCTCGGCGGTCTCGGCGGTGCGGTAGGCGAGCAGGGCGAGGTGCCCGGCCACGGAGGGATCGGTCTCCCGCACCCGGTTGGCCGCCTCCGCGAGCTGCCGTGAGAGGGCGAGGTCACGTTCCTCGGCGGCGTCCGCGCGGAGGTTGAACGCGTACCCGGTCACTCCCGCAACCACCACGACCAGCGCGGTGAGGGCAGCGACGAGGGTCCGCAGCCGCCGGGTGCGGGTGATGGACTCCTCCCGTTCGGCCTCGGCCGCCTGCCAGCTCGAGGCCAGGAAGGCGCGTTCCTGCGCGTTCAGCAGCTCCGCACGCGCGGGGTTGCTTGCCCAGTCCATGACCGAGGTGAGCCGTCCGGAACGCAGGAGGAGGCCGGGATCGCGGTCACTGCGCTGCCAGGCGGACGCAGCCTCGGCGAGCTCGCGGTGGAGCAGGAGCCCGGCGCGGTCCGCGTCGATCCAGGCCCGCAGCCGCGGCCAGGCGGTGATGAGGGCCTCGTGGGCGATCTGCACGGCCTCGTCGTCCACGGTGATGAGGCGTGTGTCGACGAACCTCTCGAGCAGGTCCAGGTGGTCCTCCGCCAGCGCCTCCGGTTCCACGCGGCGCCGGGTGTCGGCCACGTCCTCGGCCACGTGGAC
>RZYE01000019.1 GCA_009930425.1 Actinomycetota bacterium
GTTCGATCCGCGCCCACTGGGCATCAGACAACACACGAGTACGCGACACCAGCCCAGCCTGCCCACCAACCCCCGAAAAGGTTGGGAGACACGCCCTAGTGCCCTGAGTCCTGGTGGGCGCCCCCACCCACGACGGCACTTGAGCGCGCCGTCGTGGGTGGGTTTTCTCACACGGGTTTGAGCGCTGGGCGCGTCCGGGGTCGAAGAGAATGTTTGCAGGGAATCCAGTCGCAGCCAGCGGTCGGAGGAGGCGGCCCGAGACGGAGGTTGCCGAGCACCGAATCCCTGCGCGCTGTGACGCGACGGAAGGGGAATCTATGAACCGACTAGACCCGATAGCTTCGCGCGCGCGTCGAAGTGCTGCCGTGACCTTGGCGGGTGTACTCGCTCTCCTCGCCGCTGCGTGTGCTGCCGGGCCGAGTGACTCGCCAGTGGACGGCCGCGTGGTTGAACTCGGTGGAGGCGCTCGCGTGATCTTCGAGGAAGAACTTCCCAGCGAGGCTGAGCTCACAGTCGGCAGATCGCACGCCCCGGATGCGCCTGCCGACCTGGTGGCGCTCACCGATCCCGTCAAGCTCGAACTTGCGGGCGCCGAGTTCACTGGTGCCACGCTCGAGTTCCCACTGCCGGACGTCAGTCTCGCGGACGCGGACGCGGTCATGGTCGCCACATACGACGAGACTCTCGGCGAGTGGGTTCCCGTGACCAGCCAGTATGACGCCTCCGCGGGCGTGGTTCGCGCCTACACCACCCACTTCTCCTGGTGGGCGCCCTGGACGTGGGACTGGGCGGGGATCGGTGCGACCGTCAACCAGGCCGTCGGTGAGGTGATCGGCAAGCGCTCCGGCCAAGCCACCTGCAGCCGTGGGCAGGCCACCCCGGATTGGGTAGCCCAGGTCGTGGGCGTCTCGAATGACCCCGCCCTCGCGATCCGATCCTGCGCCGAAGGAGAGGGCGGTGTACTGGCCGTGGAGATCGTGAACAACCGGCCCTACGGGCAGGTGCTCACATACGGGTCCGCGGTGAAGTGGGGCTGGCACGAGACCGGCAGTTCCTATGCGGACGCGGGCCGGAACGAGTTCATGGACGGCATGCTCGGCGGGGACCGGCTCTACCTTCCCCCAAACGGACGCGCCTCCGTGGGCATCCTCGAGCCTGCCGCCGGGAGCATGGTCTCCTTTCACATCGGGGTGACTCCCGAAACGATCCTCGGTGACGTGATCTCGGTGGTGGGGCAGGACGTGATGGGCGCCATCGGCAGCCAAATGTACGGTCCCGTGCTGGGCGAGTGCAGCGCATACCTCGCCACCGTGGTCCCGCCGGAGGACCTGGGCTCCGTGGACGCCCTCGGCCAGTTGGTGACGGGCGCGGCCGACTGTCTGCAGCGCTCCGTGGTGTCCGCCGCCGGGCAGGGGCTCCTCGATGACGTGTCCGTGGCCAAGCTCGAGTCCACCCTCGGCGCCATCAAGGGGGCCAACCGCGTGGGCATGTACCTCAAGGCCTACGACGTGGAGTGGAAGCTACTCGACCTTTGGGTGGACCAGAAGATCGTCGGCGGTGTCGGGGAGTTCGGGAACGGGTTCTCGGTGCGCACCGCGTCGGAAGCGGTGGAGGAGCCAGTGGAATTGGAAGCCAAGTTGCCGGAATCCGCTACCGGACTCCGCATCTACGATGATGTCAAAATCTCGACTCGAGAGGACATGTACCAGATCTCGGATACGCCACCGAGCTTCCAAGAATACATTCTCTCCATGCTTGCGGGGGAACCCTCAACGTGTCCCTCCGGAAGAAACATCTGGGTCCGTCAGTATCATAGTGCGGGCTTCGCCGAGCTCGGTATGGATGAATGTGGAGGATACGTTTCGTTTGTCAAGAAGATTGATGGAAAGTGGGTTGAGATCATTGCAACGCAGGATGTCATCCGATGCGAGGATCTGGAGGCCCATCGTATTCCGAGCGGGATGGTTTCAGAGTGCTGGTAGCTCACGTCTGCGCGCCCTACGCGGCTCGGATCAGTGCGCCAGTCCTGTCGGTTGGCTGGGGTCGCGATTCTAGGACGGTCAACGGCCCGACGTCGGCTGCTCGGAGCCAGCTCAGCAGACACGCTCTGCAATCTCCATGGCTCGGGTTGGACCTGCCACTGCGACATCTGCTCTCCGCTTTGGGTCCCGTGCGCGCATCTGCCGCACACCGGACGTCCTATGCCGCTCGGTTGGTGCGCCCTCAGTCGCGCAGGTAGCAATTCCGTCGAGGAACGACAGGACGCTTCCGACCCGTGTGTCGGAGCGCGTCAGGTGCAGCCGGTCTCCTCGCTCACGCTTCCCCAATCGCCCACCGACCATCCGCTCTCGGGGCGAGACTAGTGGCCCGTGTTTGAAGTGTTCTGACGGTTGGCTTTCTTGAGGATGTCGTCGGCGGGTTTGGTCCAGACGAAGGGGTGGGCGCGGTCGTTCCACCCGTTGATGAAGGCCCGGATCTTCGCGTTGAGGTCCTTGACGGAGCCGAAGCTGCTGCGGTGGATGGCTTGGCGTTCGATGATGCCGAACCAGACCTCGACGAGGTTGAGCCAAGACCCGGAGGTCGGGGTGACCGTACGGCCCCCGCCCGTGCCATGCAGCACCACCAGCGCGCCGAGCAGCGGCAGGACCACGAGGTACGCGAACCGCAATTCCACCACCCCTCCCAACGCAGCGAGCCCGGCCGGCGCGAGGGTCATCGCGGTCCCGGCCGCGAGCGTCCCCAACGACGAGGCCAGCTCCGGCCGCAGCCCCCGCACCGTCATGAGCCGCACGAGGGTGACGGGGTAGAGCGTCGCGATGCCGAGGCCGGCCAGCGGGAGCCCCAGGGCGATCACAGGCCAGGCGTCGGTCACGACCACCAGCACCGTCCCGATCGCCGCCAGCCCCGCGCCCACGGGCACCGCCGGCACGCGCGCGATCACCCACGGCCCGAGCACGCGCCCCACCGCCATCCCGATCGGGAACGCGGACCCCACCGCGGCCGCCCGCCCCGCGTCCAGCCCGCTGTCCACGAGCCGCGCCACCGCCCAGATCACGAAGCTGAACTCCGACGAGATCGCCAACGCCACCGCCAGCCACCGCCGCACCACCGTGCCCACGACGACGCCGCCCCCCAACGCCGTCCTCGCCGCGCCCCGCGTTGGTCGCGCCACGCCCCGCGTTGCCCGCGCCGATCGGTGGAGGTTCTCCGCGATCTCGGGGCGCGCGGGGGTGTCAGCGAGGGCGCGTGGCGGATCGGCTGCCTCCTCCGCCGGGGGCACCGACACCCCCTCGACGTCCCACCCCTTCCGCAGGGCCACGATCCCCGCCAGAAATAGGGTGGGCGCCGCCAGCAGCAGGGCGTTCCGCCCGCCGATCCCCGCCGTGATGAACAGGCCGATCACGAGCGGCGCCAGGACGCCCACCACGCTGGCCACCGCGTTGACGCGCGTGATGCGGGATTCGGCGTTCGGCCCGGTGAGCACGGTGGGGATCGCGAGCATGATCCCCGCGCCCGCGATGGCCTGGAGCGCGGCACCCACGGCCACCACGGGAAGCGTCTGCCCAACGGCGATCAACACGATCCCCACGCCGCTGCCGAGCGTCGCGCCGGCAACCGTGGCGTGGGGTCCGAGGCGCAGCACCATCGGCCCGAGCACCGCCCCGATGAACAGGCCCACCCCCATGATCGAGCCCATCCAGGAAAGGCTGCTGACCGGGAGTCCGAGCTCCTCGGCGAGGACCACGATGATGGCGCCCACCCCGGCCACGTAGAAGCCGAAGGACCCGAGCGTCATGCCGAGCTGGAAGTCGGGGGTGGCGAAGCGCGCGCGCATGGGGCTCTTTCCGGGTGAGGGGGCTTCCAGTGTAGGACCGGCGGGTTCAACCGCCTTGAATGCGGAGCGTGAGTGCGTGGCATCGAGAGGCGAATCCGCTCTCCGGAGGCGAATCCGCTATCCCCTGTTGGGAGGTGGGAGTGCGGTTTCTCCTTGGGAGGGCGGGGATCCGCTCTCCGCTGGCGAATCTGCTATCCCTGTTGGGGGGGTGGGAGTGCGGTTTCTCCTTGGGAGGGCGGGTTCCCGCTGTCCGCTGGCGAATCCGCTATCCCACCGGATCAGCCGCCGGCCGCCCATACAGCAGCACCAGGGCCCCAAGGATCGGCAGGACGAGCAGGAACGCGAGCCGGAGCTCAACGACCTCCCCCACCAGCGCCAACACCGCCGGCGCCACCATGACCGCGGCCCCGGAGGCCAGCGCCCCCAGCGACGGACCCCACGACTGCGGCAGCCCCGGGGTCGCCATGAGGTGCGCGAGCGTCACGGGGTAGAGGGTCGCGATCCCGAACCCGGCAACCAGCAGCCCTGCAGCGATCACCGGCCACCCCGGCCCGACCACCACGAGCACCGTCCCAACCGCCCCGAGGCCAGCGCCCACCGGGACCGCCGGCACGCGCGCCATCATCCACGGCCCCACGATGCGCCCGGCGGCCATCCCGAGCGGGAACACCGCCCCGAGCGTCGCGGCGGGCCCGGCCTCCAGCCCGGCGTCGATCAGCCGCGAGACCCCCCACACCAGGAAGCTGAACTCGGCCGCCACGGACATGACCTGCGCGAGCCAGCGCCGCAGCACCGCCCGCTTCGACGGCCGCCACGCCGCGCCCGCCCGGCCCGGACCCGTCTCGTGGTCCTCCAGGAACCTGCCGACGACGTCGCCGCCCCGGTCTCCTCCAATGGCGGCGGTCGGTCCGGGGTTGGGGTCGGTGAGGGGCGTCGACTGGTCAACCTCGGTGCCCCGTCCGGGGCTGGGTGCGGCAACGGGCGTTGACTGGTCAACCTCGGCGCCCCGTCCGGGGGTGGCGAGTACGGCGTCGCTGGGCTGGGGGAGGGGGGAGGAGGCGGCGTCGTCGGGAGCGGGGGGAATGGAGACCTCGGGCGGGGCCGGGTCCGGCGTGCGCCACGCGGCCACGGACGCCATCACCAGCAGGGGAACGGCGGCGAGGAGGGCGAGCCGGCCGTTGAGGCCCGCGGAGACGAGCGCCCCGATCGCGAGCGGCGCCACCACCGCCACGGCGCTCGCGCCGGCGTTGACGCGGGTGAGGCGGGCCTCGGCGTTCGCGCCGGAAAGGATCGCGGAGACCGCGAGGACGGTGGCCGCGCCGGCCAGGCTGACCACCGCGATGCCGAGGGCGGCGAGGGGGAGGGTGTACACGGTCGCGACGAGGGTCATCCCGATCGCGATCCCCAGCGACGCCCCGGCGAGCACCCGCTGGGCGCCGAGCCGCAGGAGGAACGGGCCGGCGAGCGCGGCGAGGATCAGGCCCACGCCGAACGCGGACCCCATCCACGACAGCGACGACACCCGCATCCCCAAGTCCTGCGCGAACAGCACCAGCACCACTCCCACGCTCGCGACATGGCCGCTGAGCATGGACAGCGCGATGCCGGTCTGGACGTCGGGGGAGTGGAGGATGCGGGGCATTGAGTGTCCGTTGCTAGGGAATGGGATCACTTCAATCGTAGGGACGGCCGTACGGGAAGCGGCATGGTTGCCGCCGGTTCCAGCAGTGGCGGTGCTCACCAGCGCCTCGGGCGGGCCGCGGTGGGCGCCTCGGACAGGCCAGGTGGGCGCCTCGGGCGGGCCGCGGCGTGGCCCCAACGCACCTGCGTCTCAGCGCGCCCGCCCGTGCAGCAGCACGAGCGCGCCGAGCAGGGGCAGCACCACCAGGTACGCCAGCCGCAGGTCCACCGCGGAGCCGAGCAGCGCCAGCCCCGCCGGCGCCAGCGTGATCGCGGTCCCGGACGCCAGCGCCCCCAGCGACGTCGCCAGCGACTGCCGCAACCCCGGCACCGACATCAACCGCGCCAGCGTCACCGGGTAGAACGTCGCGATCCCGAGCCCGGCCAGGATCAGCCCCGCGGAGATGAACGGCCACGTCGGCCCCACCACCACCAGCACCGTCCCCACCGCGGACACCGATGCCCCCACCGGCACCGCCGGAAGGTGCGCGATCACCCACGGCCCAAGCACGCGCCCCACCGCCATGCCGATCGGGAACGACGCCCCCACCGTCGCCGCGAGCCCCGTCCCCAGCCCGGCCTCCACGAGCCGCGCCACCGCCCACACCAGGAACGCGAACTCGGCCGCCACTCCCATCACGATCGCCAGCCACCGCCGCAGGACGAGCCACGGCGAGGGCCTGCCGACGACGTCGTCGCCAACCGGCCGCGCCGCCTCGCCCGGGGTGGCGGCGGCGGCGCCGTCGACGGGTTGAGCCTCGGGCGCCCGGCCCGAGGGCGGGGCAGCAGGGATGGTGAGCGGTGGCGTCGGGATCCGGGAGTTGCGGGCCGCGGCAACGGCCACCACGGCCATGGGTACGGCGGAGATGAGGAGGGCGAGTCGGCCGTCGAGGGAGGCGGCGATCATCGCGCCCACCACCAGCGGGGACACCACGCTCACCACGGAGGAGACGGCGTTGACTCGGGTGAGGCGGATGTCGGCGGTGGGGCCGCTGAGGAGTACCGGGCCGAGGAGGATCGTCGCGGCGCCGCCGGCCGCCTGGAGTCCAGCGCCGAGCGCGACGAGCGGCAGGGTCTGTGCCAGGGCGAGCACGACGAAGCCCACTGCGGACATCGCCGTGCTGATCGCGAGCAGGCGTTGCGAGCCGATGCGCAGCAGCGCTGGGCCGATGAACGCGATGGCCAACAGCGCGACCCCGAAGACCGACCCCACCCAGCCGAGGTCGGAGGGTTGGAGGCCGAGGTCCTCGGCGAGGAGGACGATGACCGAGCCCATCGCGCCGAGGTAGAACCCGGCGGCGCCGAGGACGAGGGCCATCAGGACGTCGGGGCTGGTGAGGCGGCCGCCCGGTGATGGCGGGGCGCCGGCGGGCTCGGGCACGGGCTTGGGGTGAGGGCGGCCGGGCTTGGAAGGCCGGCCGGGCTCGGAAGGCCGGCCGGGCTCAGGGGCAGGCGCGTTGGCGGGGGTGGATGTCACGGTGCGTTTCGCTTCGCTTCTCGGGCGACGAGCATATCCCGAACGATAGGCCGCAGCCGGACCCTGCCGGCCGCCCACGGAGGCAGCGCACCCGACCGACCACACGCGATAATGGCGTCATGGAGGACATCGAGCGGGCCGAGCTGCCGCAGCGCGACGCCGAGGCTGCGCCCCCCGCCCCCGCCTACCTTGTTCCCGGCAACGTCGCGTGGGTGGACGGCGAGGACTTCGGCATGGCGGAGGAGCTCTACCTCACCATCGTCCCCGACGGCCGCACCGTCCTCCTCAAGGACACCGCCCGCCTGATCTGGCATGTCGCCGCGGACGGGGCGGTTAACGTCGCGGACGAGGTGGCGGAGCTGGTGAGCATACCGGTGTCGGAGATCGAGGCGGACGTTGCCGGCTTCCTCGAGGACCTCACCGCCCGCGGGCTGCTCACGCCCCGGGAGGGCTGACGCCGGGGAAGCTGAACCCTCGGGAGGGCTGACTGCAAGAGGTCAGCAATCCTCGGGTGCACGATCCGGGGCGGGCTCGCCCTCACCGGAAGTTGGTTCCGAGGCCCCGTCCGCCGGCTCGAAGGTCACGGTGAGGCCCTCGTCCGGGTCCCCATACTCAACGCTGTAGGGGATGAGCGCGCGCCAGGAGTCGTTGTCCCACCACAGGTTGTACGTGCTCGGCACGTTGAACGCGAGCACGGGCTCCTCTCGACGCCCATGCACCAGCACCCGCGCCAGCGCGATCGCGTCGGGGTGGCGGAAGCGGGTGCCGTCGGAGCAGTTGACCCACAGCGAGGTCTCCACCGCCTCCACCAGTTCCGCCGACACATTCCGCGCACTCCCGTGGTGCGGGAGCTTCAGGAGGTCGAGCGCGACGGGCGGCTCGTCATCCTCCCCCTCGGCGGGCTGTTCGGCGGACGTCTCCCCGCGGTCAGCCGCGCGCAGGGCGGCAAGCCCGGCGACGACGTCGTCGGCGAACGCATCCCCCGTCAGCAGCACGCGGCGGCCGCGCCACTCGAGGAGCAGCACGATGCTGGCGCCGTTGGCGCCGGAGGAGTCGCCGTCGACCTCGGTGTCCGCGAGCGCGCGCAGGTCCTCCGCGGTCTCCAGCACCGGCGGCGTCCGGGGGCCCAGGGGCTCGAAGCCGGGCTCGAACTCCTCGTCCTCGTCGGTTGCCGGCTCCGCTGCGGCGTCGCCCGCCACGGTGGGCTCCGCGCCGGGGAGCGGCAGCAGCTCGGTTGACGCCCAGTCCAGCGTGCCCCTGGCGAGGGCGCGGGCGACGTCGTCGCGCCAGGTGTCGATGAGGGCGGTGAGCCGGTCCTGGGTGGGGCCGAGGACGGTGAGCCGGACGCCGCCGGGCAGCTCCACGCGGGTGACGCCGTTGTCGGGGCGGACGACGGGGCCGCCGCCGAAGGCCTCGTTCCACGGTTCGTGGACCAGCCACTTCGTGAAGCGCTCACCCTGAACGGGGCCGAGGGGCTCGGCGCTGGGGCCGGTGTCGAGGGACTGCGGTTCGGGCTCGGGGGCGGGGTCTGGGGGCTCGCCAGCCTCGGGCGCGGGCTGCCCGGGGAACACCGCGCGCTCGCCGTGGAGGTGGGGCCAGCCGTTGAACCAGACGTCCTTGAACTCGAGGCCGGGGATGGGCTCGTCCACGTCCGAGAGGCAGGTGAGGACGCCGCCGATGTGGTCGCCGTCCATGTGGGTGATGACGAGGAGGTCGAAGGTGCGCTGGTCCTCGGGGAGGGCGCGGAGGCGGTCGGCGAGCTCGCGGCCGGTCTGCTCCTTGCCCATGTCGATGATGGCCTGGTGCAGCGTGCCGTCGGGGGTGCCTTCCTGAGCGGCGGCGTTGTCGGTCCACCGCAGCCAGATGGCGTCACCCTCGCGGGCGGGCAGGAACTGGATCGTCAGGCTCATGGCGCCTCCCCGGGGCGTGATGCGTTGCGCCCACTCTAGGGCTCAGAGCTGCTCGCGGGGAGGATCTGTCGCACGGGCGCGACAGATCTTCCCCACGAGCCGCGCGCGCCGAGCTGGCCGGATCGCCGAGCTGGCCGGATCGCTGAGCTGGCCGGATCGCTGAGTTGGCCGTGCCCCCGGGCTGGCCGCGCCGGCGCCGTGCCTGGTAGCGGAACCCCTTCTCGGGGACGTGAGCTTGGATCACCACGTGATCCAAGCTCACGTCCCGCGAGAGGGACTGCCCAGCCCCCGGCGGATCGTGGTCCCGGTGCGGAGGGACACACCTGTGAACCAGCCGCGGATGGACCCGAGCAAGAACCGCGATATTCCGCCACGGGCGGCCATTGCGCGCCCATCCGGCGTCCCACGTGTGTCCCTGCGCACCGCAGAACGGCGCGCAGCGAGCCGGCGGCGATCCGGCAGTGAGGCAGAAGACCCGCACCAGAGCGCGTTCGTTTGACACCACCCCACCGAGCTGGTCCCATGACAGCATGGCCAACCAGCCGCGGCGTCGGGTGCGGGCCGCTGACGTCGCCGCCGCCGCCGGCGTCTCGCCCACCGCGGTCTCCTTCGCGCTCAACAACCGGGACAGCGGAAACATCTCTCCCGAGACCAAGCGCCGCATCCTCGAGACCGCCGAGCGCCTCGGCTACGAGCCCCATCACGTCGCACGGTCGCTGCGCAGCCGGACCACCCACTCGATCGGCCTGGTCACGGACGCGGTGGCGTCCTCCCCGTTCGGTGGCCGGCTCCTCGCCGCCGCCGCGGAACGCGCCGAGTCCACCGGGCACATCATGCTCGTCATGGACACCCACTCCCGCGACGACCGCGAGGCCGCCGCCATCCACGAGCTCGAACGCCGCCAGGTGGACGCCCTCATCTACGCCTCCATGGGCTTCCGCGTCCTGTCCTCCCGGCCCACCACCCACCTGCCGGTGGTCCTCGCCAACTGCACCGCGGACAACCCGGACGAGCTCAGCGTCTTCCCCGACGACGCCTACGGCGCCACCCGCGCCCTCCACCACCTCGCGGACCTCGGCCACCAGCGCGTCACCATGCTGAGCGGCAACTGGGACCCCCTCGGCCCCCGCGACAACCAGGGCAACATCTCCGGCCCCATCCGCCGCGACGCGTTCCTCGCCGCCGCCCGCGAGCGCTCCGTCCAGGCCACCGTCATCGAGGGCGGCTGGGACATCCACGACGGCTACCGCTCCGCCATGACCGCCCTCGACGGCGTTCCCGCCGGCCAGCGCCCCACCGCGATCTTCGCCATCACCGACCGCGCCGCCCTCGGCGCCATGCTCGCCGCCGCCCGCCTCGGCCTCGACGTACCGGGGGACCTCTCCATCGTCGGCTTCGACGACCAGGAGAAGATGGCCGAGTGCGCCGTCCCGCCGCTCACCACCATCGCCCTGCCGCACGCCCGCATGGGTGAGGAGGCAGTGGCCATGGTGCTCGCCGCGGCCGCCGGCGAGACGGTCGAGGACCGCCGCCGCGCCCTGCCCTGCGAGCTGGTCGTGAGGGAGTCGACGGCGCCGCCCCGCTGACCGCGCGCCGCCGAGCTACGACGACGCCGCCGCCTCGCTGCGCCGGCCTGCGATGCCGCCGTGGCCGCGCAGGCCTACGACGCCGCGACCTCGCTGACCCGCACGCGTGCCGTGGCGGGGACCTCCAGCGCCCAGGGGGACTCGGTCCGCCACGTGGAGGGCACGCCATCCCGCGGGTAGAGCTCCAGCACCGGTCCATCGACCCAGAGTTCCGCCCCCGCCGGCACCACCACCTGGCCGGACGCGTGGCGGAGGCGTGCGCCGCCGTCGTCGACGGTGAACCTCGCATGCCGCCCCGACAGCGAGACGAGGCCCGGCGCCACCGGCCGCGACTCGCCGGTCAACCGCGCCGCCGCGCCCGGATCGACGGCGCTCACCACCACGCCGTCGCGCAGCGCGAGCCGCCGGGGCAGGGTGAGGCAGCCGGCGTGATCGGTCTCCGCGGGGTCCTGGTCCGCTTGCCGGATCCAGCCGAGCAGCAGCGGCGAGCCGTCAGCGATGGTGACCTGCGGGGCGTAGAAGTCGCCGCCGTCGTCGAGGACGTTGAGGCGTTCGGGGACGAAGCGGGGGCGGCCGTCGGCGAACTCGATATCCCCCACCACCGCCACCACCGCGCCCAGCACGGTGCGGTACTGGAGGGAGAGGATGAGCACCCAGCGGCCGTCCATGCGGACGAGTTGGGGGCACTCCCAGATGTCGGCGGCCTCGGCAGTGGCGAACACGGGCTCGGCGCCCGTCACGAACAGGCCCTCGTAGGTCCAGGCCGACTCGTCATCGCGGTTGAACAGCAGCACTGCGGGGACGCCGTCGCGCAGCCCCCCGCCGAGGACCGCCCACTGCCGCCCGTCGGCCTCGAAGACGAAGGGGTCGCGCATGACGGTGACGTCATCGGCGTCCGGGGTCTCGGCCACCACGATCGGTTCGCCCCAGGTGACCAGGTCCTCCGAGCCGCGGCGGAGGCAGACCGTGCTGCGGAGGCTGGTGTCCGTGACGCCCGAGTACGCCACGGTGGGCCGCTCCCCGCCGGGGACGAAGCACCCGGACCAGCAGCCGAACGAGTCGGGCCCGCCGGGGGTGGGGGAGAAGGCGATGGGGTGGTGCTGCCAGGTGGCGAGGTCGCGGCTCGAGGCGTGGCCCCAGGAGATCGCCTCGTGCCAGGGGCCGCCGGCGAAGTGCTGGTAGAAGACGTGCCAGGTGTCGCCCACCTTCGTCATGCCGTTGGGGTCGTTGAGCCAGCCGCCGGTCGAGGGGCGGAGGTGGTAGGCGGTGCGAGCGGCTGCGGTCACGGGTTCGGTCCTCACGTGGGTAACTCGGTTTAGTTCCAAGCATGCACCACTTCTGTGTCGAGCGCCACGGGTGTTTCGCGGAAGTTGCCGAGGTCACTGTCTCCCACGGGTGTCGCCGATCGGCCCGGAGCCAGCAACAATCACAGACCGGTAACGGTTCGGTACAACCGGTTGACAGTGGACGAGATCTGCGACACTCTGTACGTACCTAATTCGATTTAGGCATGGATGTGACACCCGAACCGCCACTGCCGGCGGTCGCACATGGAAGGAATGCAATGAAGCGCACAGGACGGGCCGTAGCGGCCCTGGCCGTGGTTCCTGTCCTCGCACTCTCCGCCTGCGGGCGAGCCGGCGAGGACACCAGCGGGGGAGACAGCACCAGCACCGGCGACGGCGGCGGCACCGCTGCCGGCACCACCCAGGTCACGTTGTGGACCCACTCCGCCGGCAACCCGGCCGAGCTGGAGGTCTACAACCAGATCATGGCGGACTTCAACGCCTCGCAGGATGACTACGAGGTGGTCTCGGAGTCCTTCCCGCAGGGCGCGTACAACGACGCGATCGTCGCGGCCGCCGTCTCCGGCGACCTGCCCTGCCTGCTGGACATGGACGGCCCCATCGTCCCCAACTGGGCGTGGGCCGGCTACATCCAGCCGCTGGGGATCGACCCCGCGGTCACTGATGAGCTGCTCCCCACCGCCGTGGGCGTCTGGGAGGACGAGGTCTACTCCGCCGGCTACTGGGACGCGGCGCTCGCGATCTTCGCGCGCCAGTCGGTGCTCGAGGCCAACTCGATCCGCATCCCCACCGTGGACGAACCCTGGACCCAGGACGAGTTCGACTCCGCGCTGCGCACGCTGCAGGACGCCGGCTACGGCACCCCGCTGGACATCGGCGCCGAGGACTCGGGCGAGTGGTGGCCCTACGCCTACTCCCCGTTCCTGCAGAGCTTCGGCGGGGACCTCATCGACCGCTCCACCTTCCTCACCGCCGAGGGCGCCCTCAACGGCCCCGAGGCCGTCGCCTGGGGTGAGTGGTTCCAGGGCCTCTTCGCGGACGGCCTCGCCTCCAACACCGGCACCATCGGCAACGAGGAGTTCAACCGGGACGAGGTTGCCCTCAGCTACACCGGCGTGTGGAACGCGCTGGACTCGATCGAGGCAGTCGGCGACGACCTCCTGATCCTTCCCCCGCCGGACCTCGGCCAGGGCCCGAAGATCGGTGGCGGTTCGTGGCAGTGGGGCATCTCGTCCTCCTGCTCCGGCCCCGCGCTCGACGGCGCCCGCGCCTACCTCGAGTTCTCCTTCGCCCCCGAGTACATCGCAGCGTTCGCGGACAAGCAGATCGTCATCCCGGCCACCGAGGCCGGCACCGAGCTCAGCGAGTACTTCGGCGAGGACGGCGTGCTGCGGCCCTTCACGGAGCTCACCCAGTTCGCGGTGCTGCGTCCCGAGACTCCGGCCTATGCGGTCATCTCCACCACGTTCGGGACCGCGGCCATGGACATCATGAACGGCGCTGACGTCCAGCAGATCCTCGACCAGGCGGTCAAGGACATCGACGCCGACATCCAGAACAACGACGGCTACGGCTTCTGATGATCCCGGGCCGGGGCCGTCAGGCGGCCCCGGCCGCGGGCCAGGGGGCTCCGGCTCCCCGGCCCGCCCGGCCCGGCGGGCTAGGGGGCTCCGGCTCCCCGGCCCGGCCCCGATCCGACGGCTCCGGCCCGCATCAGCCGCCCCACCCATGACTGGAGGCACACATGACCACCCCACGCGCTGTCGAGCCCGCGGTGGGCGCGACCGCCACCGCCCCTCCCGAGACGACGTCGTCGCGAGCCCTGAGGAAGCGCCGCGGCAAGCGGCACGGCAAGTCGGCCGCCTACTCGATGGTCGCCCCCGCGGCGATCCTGCTGCTCCTGTTCCTCATCGTGCCGGTGCTGCTGGCCTTCGGCCTGTCCTTCACCAACGCACGGCTGATCTCGCCGAACCCGCCGCGGTTCGTGGGGCTGGACAACTTCATCCGCGCCTTCACCGCGGACCCCACCTTCATCCGCTCGCTGATCAACACGTTCCTGTTCGCCGTGGTGGTGGTGCCGGTGCAGGCCGGACTCGGCCTGGTGATGGCGGTGCTGGTCAACCAGAAGCTCCGCGGCACCACGTTCTTCCGGATCGTGTACTTCATCCCCGTGGTGACCTCGATCGTGGTTGTCTCCATCCTCTGGCGCTTCATGTACCAGCCGGACGGCATCATCAACTCCTTCATCGACACCCTCACCTTCGGCGCGTGGCAGGGAGTCGCGTGGCTGAACGAACCCTCCACCGCACTGCCCGCGATCATCGTGCTCTCGATCTGGCAGGCGGTCGGGTTCCACATGATCATCTGGCTCTCCGGGCTGCAGACCATCCCGGAGGAGCTGTACGAGGCCGCCCGCATGGACGGCGCCGACGGCTGGCAGCAGTTCAAGGACGTCACCTGGCCGGGCCTGCGCCCCACGATGATCTTCATCCTGGTGACGATCACGATCGCGGCACTCGGCTTGTTCGTCCAGATCGACGTGATGACCCAAGGTGGCCCCGTGGACTCCACCACCACGCTCGTCTACCACGCCGTACGGCGCGGCTACCGCGAGCAACAGACCGGCTACGGGGCCGCGATCTCGCTCATCTTCTTCGTGCTGGTGCTGTTCGTCGCGATGGTGCAGCGCTACCTGACCCGGGACAAGGACTGACATGGCCGTGACCACGCAGGGGCTCCAGAAGTCCCCGAAGCCTCGGAAGCCCAAGAAGCAGCCTCTCGGCCTGAAGGCAGAGAAGCGTCGCAGGGCGATCCTGCTCTACGTCCCGATGTCGATCCTCGCGGTCATCTTCATGTTCCCGCTGATCTTCATGTTCGTCTCCAGCCTGAAGCCGGACGCCCAGATCCTGGCGGACGTAGACGGCATCCGTGCCTTCCTCCCCGTGGGGGACATCTCGTTCACCAACTACGGCGGCGTGTTCGAGCGGGTCCCGTTCTGGCGGTTCCTGTTCAACTCCGTCCTGGTGACGGTGCTGATCGTGGGGCTCGGCCTCGTGGTGAACTCCATGGCCGGGTTCGCGCTGTCCCGCATGGAGTGGACCGGCCGCAAGGTGATGCTCACCCTCATCATCGCCACGCTGATCGTCCCCTTCGAGACGATCGCGGTCCCGATGGTCTACTGGGTCAGCAAGCTCCCCACCCTCGTGTGGGAGGGCGGGTTGCTGAAGTACGACATCGGCTGGCTCAACACCTACGAGGTCATGATCGTGCCGTTCATCGCGAACGCGTTCTCGATCTTCCTCTTCACGCAGTACTTCTCCACCATCCCCACCTCCATCGACGAGGCCGCCCGCATCGACGGCGCCGGCTGGTTCACGATCTACGCACGGATCATCGCTCCCCTCTCGGGACCGGCGTTCGCCACCGTTGCCATCCTCACCTTCCTGCCCGCGTGGAACGCCTACCTGTGGCCGCTCATGGTGGTGCAGCAGGAGTCCCTGCGGCCGGTGATGGTGGGCATGCAGTACTTCTTCCAGCTCAACACCGCCTGGGGTGAGGTCATGGCGTACACGTCCCTGATCACGCTCCCGGTGCTGCTCATGTTCCTCGCGTTCCAGCGGGCGTTCGTCAGTTCGATCGCCGCGAGCGGCGTGAAGGGCTGAGGGCATGCTCCGCCTCCCCGACCACTGGGTGTGGGACAGCTGGCCCGTCCGCTCCGACGACGACGGCGCGCACCACCTGTTCTTCCTCCGGGCGTCCCGGGCGCTGGCCGATCCGGATCGGCGTCACCGCCGCGCCGCGATCGGCCACGCCCGGTCCCGGGACCTCGTGGACTGGGAACTGCTTGCCGATGCGCTGGTCACCGCCGACGAGCCCGCCTGGGACGACGGCGCCACCTGGACCGGCTCCGTCGTCCGAGCCGACGACGGCACCTGGCGGCTCTTCTACACCGGCGCCTCCCGGGCGGAGGGCTGGCTGGTGCAGCGGATCGGCGTGGCGGAGTCGGATGATCTGGTGACGTGGCGCCGTCGGGGGGACGGGCCCGTGACGGAGGCGGACCCGCGGTGGTACGAGAAGCTCGGCGACGGTGCCTGGTTCGACGAAGCCTGGCGCGACCCCTGGGTGCTGCGCGGGGAGGACGGGCTGTGGCACATGCTGGTCACGGCGCGTGCTCGGGCGGGGGACGCCGCGACCCGGTCCGTGATCGGGCACGCCGTGAGCGCTGATCTCGATTCCTGGGAGGTGCTCCCGCCGCTCACCGAGCCCGCCGGCTGGGGCCAGATGGAGGTGCCGCAGAGCGTGGTGGTGGACGGGATGCCGTTCCTGATCTTCTGCTGTGCCGACCCGCTGCAGGACTCGCGCCGCAGCGCACAGGCGACCGGCGGCATGTGGTTCGCGCCGGGGGAGTCCCTGCTCGGGCCGTGGGACCTGGACGCCGCCGGCACCTTCGACCACCCGAGCCTCTACGCGGCGCACGTGATCGAGCGGTCGCCGGGAGAGTGGGTGCTGGTGGGCTTCTCCGGCACGGTGGACGGGCAGTTCGTGGGCGAGATCCTCGATCCGCTCCCGGTGGTCCGGGAGGGCCGGCGCCTGCGCCTGGCCTGAGCAGTTTGGCGGGCCGTATCAGCGCTCCTCGTGGGGTAGATCTGTCGCACGAGCGCAACAGATCTACCCCACGAGCAGGCAACGGCGAGTCGCCTGGTTTGGTGTGACTCCACCGTCGGACGGGATTGCTGCTGTCGCTTGACGGGACTGCTGTGGCTCCCCTCTGTCGACGCCATGCCGGTGCGGAGAGACACACCTGTGAACGCGCCGCGCATGAGCCAAGGCGACAACGGCGGTATTTCGCCAATGGTGGTGCGGCCTGTCCCCGCCGTCGTCCCACCTGTGTCCCTGCGCACCGCGGTACACGGTCAAACCAACTCAAGTCCCGTCAAGAGGCAGCCACCGGCAGCCGTGGAGCTGCGCCAGTCCCCTCTCCCGGGAGATTACGCTGCGAGACCCGCCACCAACTCTCCCGGGAGGGTGAGGACGAGTCCATGCCCTCCAGCCCCACCGCCTCGATCGCTCAGTACCGGGAGTCCCTCATCTGACGCACGACTTCGGCCGCGCTGACGTCCGAGTACTCGATCTCCGTTGTCGCGCGATTCAGCCACGCGAGGTCAACTGCCCGCTGCTGCAGAGGTTTGTCCGTCTCGTCTGCGTCTCTCATCGACCGTCCCATCACCCCGAGGAAGTCACCATTCTCCCAAGCCGACGCTGGGCTGTCACCGGGCCCAAACGACCTGCTGTGGATGCCTACCCTTGATCCCGTGCCCGACGTCGCCGCCTCCCTCCCCTTCGTCCCACCCGGGGCGATGCTCACGGCGTCCGGCCGGCAGGCGCTGTCCCTCGTGGCCCAGGACCTCCGCGCCCGCGGGATCACGGACCTGCTCGCGCCCGCCTTCCACTGCGTCACGATGATCGAGCCCTTCCAACTCGAGGGCCTCCACGTGGAGCTGATCGCCGTGGCCGCGGACCTCCTCCTCGACCCGCATGCCCTCGCCGCCGCACTGCCCACCCAGCGGCCCGCCGCGATCCTCCACTCCGAGACCGCGGGACACCTCGCCGGCCCCGCCCTCGCTGACACCTTCACCCACGCCCGAACCGCCGGCCACCTCCTCATCCTCGACGAGACGCATTCTTTCCTCGACAAGCCGCTCGGCGGCGGGCGGACTCGCAGCACCCCCGCCGCCGACTACCGCGTCGCCAGCCTCCGCAAGTGGCTGCCCCTCCCGGACGGCGCGTGGGTCACGGGCGTTCCACCCCGACCTCTCCCTCGCCACCAGATCGACGACGCCGTCACCTCCGCCGGTCTCGTCGCCCTCGCTGCCGAGGCGGGGGAGGGGGAGGCCTGGTTCGGGTCGGTTGACGAGGCCGGGTCGGGGAGGGAGGAGTGGCTGCGATCCGAGGCGGCTGGCGAGGACGCCGGCGAGCTGTGGCGGCGCACGGAGGACCTCGTCGACCGGGCGATCCAGCCCGCCGCGATGAGCCCCCAGGCCCGCGCCCTGCTCTCCGCCCTCGACGCCGAGGCCTTCCTCCGCCGCCACCGCGCGCCCGGCAGCCCGGTCCCCTTCCACTGGCCGCGCCCGCAGAACCTCCCGGCGCACATCCCCTTGCTGGAGGATCAGGACGGCGCAATGAGCTCCACGGTCGGGAAGTAGGTGCCGTAGCGGCCGCGATCGCGAGTCAGGAGCCGATAGCCGGCAACGGCCGCATGCGCGCCGATGTAGAAGTCGGGCAGTGGAGTGGATCGACTCCCGCCGGCCCTGCGGTATCTGAGGAACGCCTTGCCAGCCAGGAAACCGGCGGGCCACGGGAGGGGCTCCCGCACGAACTGGTTGGGTGGGAGTGCGTCGTCGAGGTCCTCGATTCGGTCGAAGCCGATGGAGACCTCCGCGTACACGATCGGGTTCAGCACCACCCGCCCCGCGTCGAAGGCCTCCGCCAGCGCCGTGGCGGACCATTCCGCCCACACGGGGTCCGCAGTCAGGACGTCCAGCAGGACATTCGAGTCCACGAGGGTGACGGTCTCGCCCGCCTGGCTTCTGCGCGTGCCCAGGGAGGTTGTGCGCTCGCTCGCAACCGGTCCGATCTCACCCACCGTCGTCCTCGCGCAGCAGTGCCATCAGCTCATCCGTGCTCAGGTCAGTGGTGGCGCGGCCGCGGAGGCGCGCCACGATTCGCTGTCCCCGGCTCGCGTCCCGTTCGCTGTGGACGATCCGCAGGGTGGTGCCGTCCTCGACCACCTCAACCTCGTCCCCGTCCGCGAACCCATGCCGACGCCGCAACTCGGCCGGGATCGTCACCTGGCCCTTGCTGTTGAGCTTCATGCCGCTCCTCTGTATTACGTATCGGATGTATTACATCCTACTCTCGCGGTCTCTCGGCGCTCGGGCGTGCTTGAGGGCCAGTCGTGTCGCGCCCGTCAGTGGTCCTCCCCGGGGGCGTGAGATTGCCCCACCACGTGGGGCAATCTCACGTCCCCCAGCAGGACAGTCCCCGGCAGCATGGCGCGTCGCCGCGTCGCCGCGTCGCCGCGTCGCCGCGTCGGCGCGTTGGTGGGTCGCTGCGTCGGCGCGTTGGCGCGTTGGCTCCGGCCCATGCGCGCCAGCCGCAGCGCTCCGCCCCGTGCGCCGCTGTGGAAACGCGCGCGGCAACTTCACCACACCAGACCACCCGTTCCGCGCCGCTCACCTAGCGTGGAGGCCAGCCCCATCGCGCGGCTGGCCACCGCCGCCGTCATCCCCGGGAGGAGACACTGATGTCGTTCTCAACCACCCTCGACGCCGCCCAGCCGCCGTTCGTCCTCGCCGTGGACGTGGGCTCCACCGGCACCCGCGCCGGCCTCTACGACGCCGCCGGCCTCCCCATCAAGGGCCTGCGAAACAAGATCCCGCACGCCTTCACCACGGTCGCCAACGGCACCTCCACGATCGATCCGGACCAGGTGGTCCGCGAGATCCGCCAGGTCATCGGCGCGGTCCTCGACGCGTTCCCCGCCGCCGCGTCCGGCCGCTCCGGTGCCGCCACCGCAAGCGCCGGCGTCGCCGTCAGCCCGATCGGCGGCGTCGCCCTCGACACGTTCGCCTCGTCGCTGGTGGGCGTGGACGCGCAGAACAACGCGATCACCCCCTGCTACACCTACGCGGACTCGCGGACCGCGCCGCAGGTCAACTACCTGAAGTCGATCCTCCACGAGGACGACACCCAACAACGCACCGGCACCCGCCAGCACACCGGCTACCTCCCCGCGCGCTTCCTCTGGCTCCAGCAGACCCAGCCCGACACCTTCGCCCGCGTCCGCCACTGGCTCTCCCTCGGCGAGTACGCGTGGCTCAAGATCATCGGCACCACCGCGGCCGGCACGTCCACCGCAGCCTGGACGGGCATGCTCAACCGCTGGGAGGGGACGTGGGACCGGGAGCTGTGCGAGCTCGTCGGGGTGGACGTGGACCAACTGTCCCCGATCGCCCACCCGTCGCAGCCGCTCACGCCTGCCGACGACGTCGCCGCCACCTGGCCGCTGCTGGCGGACGCGGCGTGGTTCGCGCCGATCTCGGACGGGCACTCGCAGTCCATCGGGACAGGTCTCACGGACTCCTCGCAGATGGTGCTGTCCGCGGCGACGTCGGGCGCGCTGCGGGTGCTCGTGGACGGGGACGTGGAGAACCTGCCGCGCGGGCTGTGGTGCAACCGCATCGACGAGACACGGTCGATCCTGGGTGGGGCCCTCAACGACGTGGGCCGCGCCGTCACCTGGCTGGAGACCACCCTCCGGCTTCCGGAGCAGGAGGTCATCGAGGAGATGCTCCAGGGGGAGCCGACCCCCGGCGTCCCGCTGGTGCTCCCGTGGTTCTCGGGGGAGCCGTCCACCGGGTGGGTGGGTGAAGCGCGGGCGGTGTTCTCGCGCGTGAACGCCGCGACCACACCGCTCGAGTTCTACCGGGGCACGATGGAGGGGGTGGCGCTGTCGTACGTGCGGATGCTGCGGGACCTCGTGCGGGTGACGGGCAGCCCACGCGAGATCCTCGGCACCGGCCGGGTGAGCCTGGAGATCCCCGGCCTGATGCAGATGATCGCGGACGCCGCGGAGTCGCCCGTCATCCCGGTGACCATCAAGCGCTCCACCCTGCACGGCACGGCCCTGCACGCGCTGGAGATCCTGGCGCCGGATGTGGAGCGGGCTCCCGTGGACCGGGGGGAGACGTTCCAGCCCGCGCGCGAGCGCGCGCTGTACTACCACCGCCGGATGGAACGGTTCCAGGTGCTCTACGACAAGGTCGTGGCGCACGGGAACTGAGTGGGTTCGGAGCGCCCGCGCGGCCTCGCGGATCAGTTCGCACAGCCGCGAGGTCCGTGGAGCGGATCAGTTCTCGCAGTCGACAGCAACCGAGAGGGCAGTGCAGATCTGCCGCACCCGGTTGTCCACCAAGCGACCGAGCCGCTGAACCAGGACCGTGACCGACACGCTCGCCACCGAGTCCAGGTTCACCGCGCAGCGCCGGGGGACCGGGTCATCGCCCGGCTCGAGGACCACTTCGCTCACCAGGCCGCGGATGGTCGTTGTGCACGGAGCCACGAGGGCGCGCCGGTGTCGGGGGATCGCCGAGTCGCGAGAGAGGACCACGACGGGTCGGCGCCCGACGTCGGGCATCTCGCACCACCAGACCTCGCCGTGCGCGGGCCACGCCGTCATGAGCGGGCCGCGGCCTCACGGAACGAGGCGAGGTCACCCCATTCGTCCGGTTCGTCGAGTGGGTGGGAGTCGTACGCGGCATAGCTGGCGTCGATCTCGGCGGAGCGGCGGCGTGCCACCAGCGCACGGAGTGCCTCGTCCAGCATGGCGGCGTCAGTGTCTCCAGAGCGAACGCGACGGGCTGCAGCGAGAAGGTCCGAGTCAACGGTGGTACTGATCCGTGTTCGACTCATGCCACAATCATGCCACGAACCCCCGTGGACCGGGTTCGCGACGCCGTGGCTCGCGCCCGCTCAACGAGCTTCCGGAACTCCTCCGGAGCGGTGCACGTGTCGCAGCACGGCTGGGGCTCGCCCTGGAACCCTCCGCGCCGCAGTCCGGCCGCGACCTGCGCCGCGGAGACGCAGGCCCCCAGGAGGGTGTGCCACCAGCGGAAACGGAGGGTGATGTCCTCGTAGGAGAGGATCATGCAGTTGTCGCGGAGCACGTCGGCGTCGGTGGCCCTGCCCGGGTGGGCGAGTTCGCCGTCGAGCTCCACGCGGAGGGAGTGGCGCTCGAACCAACAGTCGGAGCGCACCCAGTGATCACGGATCTGCGTCCGGGCCTGGAGGACCGGCTCCGGCAACCCGTGGGCGCGCACCACGTTGGCGAGGAACATGCGCTCGAGCTCGGACTCGATGCCCTCGACGAACTCCGTGAGAAGCGTCCGCAGGAGGTCCCTGTTGGCCAGGAAGCGTCGCCTGGCCGCAGCCTTGAGCAAGGACTTCGGCTCTGCGCCCTTCCACAGGGCTTGGCTGAGGACGTGGAGGACTCCGGTGGCGTCGGCGGCGGCGTCAACCAGGTCGAGTGCCGTGTCGATGAGGATCGTGCGGTGCGGGTCCCCGGTCATCGTGAGGGTGCGACGAACACGGTGGATCACCACGCCCGCGGACGGCCGCACCCTGAGGCGGTGGGACACGCTCACGTCGATCGTCTTCGGCTCATCGCGGGTGAGACCGTGCAGGAAGCCGGCGGACCAGTGCGAGAGCGCCGCCTGCGCTCCCGCCAGCAGCAGCGCGGCACGTGCCTTCTGGTCCTACGTCAGCTCCTGAGGGAAGGTGGCGTAGACGCCGCGGTGGACCCGCTGCCACAGCTTGTCCTCCACCCGGCGCGACACCCAGGACCGCGAGACTCCGCAGGCGAGGATCTCGCCCATGGTGAGGAGGCCGTTGTGCGTGGCGGCGAGTGCGGTGAGTCGGTCGGTGTCCCGCGGCATGGGGCAAGCCTCGTGGAACGTGCCGGCCGTGCGGCGCGTGCGCCGGTCTTCCTGTGCGCAGCAGCGCGTCAGTGAAGCTGTGGACGATCCTGCCCGTCAGCCTGCCGGACCCGGACCCCTCCATCGGTCGCGTATGGCACTCCTACTGCGGCAGCATCCGCTCGTGGGGAAGGTTTGCCCCGCCCGCGCGACACTCTTACCCCACGAGCCGGGCTGGAGTCGATCCTGCCATGGCTCTGTCGCACCGTCCCGCCCGCGGGCGAAGCAGCGCCGGCCGCGAATCGCACGGCAATACGCTGAATCCATGGGGAGAACCGCCTCGCCAGTCACCGCGATCAGCCGCATGACCGCCCCCAGGATCAACCTCATGGCCACCCTGCTCACCGCCGTCGTGGCCACTCTCCTCACCGCCTGCTCGGTGTTCGACGGCGGCCGCAACGACTCCCTCGACGGCTCGTGGACGCTCGAGCAACTCGATGCCGGAGAGGGCCTCGCCCCGCACCTCCCCGACCACGTCCCCTCGATGACGCTCGACGCCGGCGAAGTCACCGGCACCAGC